>URYB01000040.1 GCA_900552085.1 uncultured Lachnobacterium sp. | reverse complement strand
AGCCGGGCAATGAAGGCTGGGTGCTATAGTCATCCACGATTATGCACGAAGCCTCTTATATCATAACAATTAAATATGGATGAGGTTATCAGGGAGATCACTGGATTGGTCGCACATATGATGCGTTAAAAGACTTACAAATGAGTGACGCCTGGTAGCCAAGAGTTTGTGAAGAGAGTCGTATTTACTACGGATAGATGCAGCAAGGACGTAAGACATCTATTCAGATTAAAAAGGGCCTGCAAAACAGAAGCTAACTTGAAGTATGTTTTTACATACCAAGAGATTTAGTAGTTGTTTTGCAGTGCTCTTTTTATTTTTGCGCTCTTTTTCCGGTTCGCTTCTGTTTTGGAAGGCACCGGAAAGGGTGTAGCTATGAAGAAAGTAAACAGAAATAATGGAGTAATTGATGTAACAACAGTTGGTGGAAGAATTAAAAAGCTTAGAACAGATGCAGGATTTACTCAAGAGGAGCTTGCCATAAAGCTTCATTTAGAAGGTAAGTCTGCTATTTCCAATTATGAGAACAACAGCAGAGGTGTTTCAGCTGAGATGCTTACTCAGCTGAGCCGCCTGTTTCATGTATCTGCTGATTATATATTAAACGGTGACTCGCCGGATAATCTTGATCCTATTGTGAATGAAGCAATAGAGATTCTAAACAATCTGAAGACTGACAAGGCAAAGCAGTCTGCTCTTGCTATGCTTAGGCAGATTCAGATTCTTGAGGGCTAAGGTACACAGTATGTGTACCTTTGGTACACGTTTGCGGTAACGATTCAGATGCCCGGTTTCAATAGAATAAATTATGTAAAGAAGTTACGAAGCAGCGCGCAGCCTAGTGACATAAACACAACTGAATATAGGAGGTGTATATGGCCACTATGGTTAATTTTTATGAAAACTACGGTGACAAGTCAGCGAGGGAGAGGGCCGAGCTGATCTATTCCAATTACTCTTCCTTCCAGGGAATCATCGAGGATTGCAAGATGAGATTGATCTACGAGATCAAGGCTGAGAAGGAGAGAAAGCGTAGCAATCACAAAGATGAACTTGGAGTCCGTATTCAGAATTTGGGTAACTACAGTAATCCTACAGCGGATGAAGCGGTTCTTGATGTAATGCTTGAGGGAGCTATCAATGGACTGAATTCAGCAGAGGATGCTTTATCAGATCCGGCTCTGGTACAGGAATTCAAGCGAAGAGAGTACGTCATTGTGATGATGGCTGATGAATATGCTTCTTTCAGAAGACACCTGCATGCACTTAGCGTGAAGGAGCAGGAGATTATCATTCCGCTTCTTAAGCAGGAGAAGGACTACTACACTTTGGCTGAAGAAGCTGGTGTAACGGTTCCTGTTGTCAGGAGAAAGGCAAGCCGTATTCATTGTGAATTGATTTCCTACATGGAAAATTATTTCATTGAGAAGCTTTAGGAGGGATGGTCATGAAGGAATTAAAAGAACTTACATTTCCTCCAGAGGCTGAGGAAATGGCTATTAAGTATGCTGCTTTTGACATTATGAAGCAGCTTAACAAAGAAGGAAAGATAACAGACGAAGAACTGCGGTACATTGCAAAAAAACACAATATACCCGTTGAGTAAACAAGATAATAATTATATAATTAAGCTGTGTCTAGATCTCATCTAGTACAGCTTGGTTGTGGAATGCGAGGTGCGACATGGCGAGAAAAGTTGCCATCTACGCCCGTGTTTCTACAGAGCATGAGGCGCAGATATCTGCATTGGAAAATCAGGTGCAGTACTATGATGATATTTTGAGCAGGCATGCGGACTGGACGCTGGTAGATAGATATATTGATGAAGGTATTACTGGTACATCAATTCATAAGCGTGAGTCTTTTATGCGAATGCTTAAGGATGCAAAAGAAAAGAAGTTTGATCTAATTGTTACCAGAGAGGTATCCAGGTTTGCAAGAAACACAGTTGATACACTGCAGCAGACCAGAACCCTCAAAACTTATGGTGTGGAGGTGTGGTTCACAGAAGATAACATCTGGACAATGAATGATGAGGATGGAGAGCTTAGACTTTCTATCATGGCTACCTTGGCTCAGAATGAAAGCAAGAAGATTTCTCAGAGAGTAAAAGCCGGTCAGATGATTTCGTTTAAGAATGGAGTCCTATATGGCAATGGTAATATTCTTGGATATGACAGAGTTGGTGATAAGCTTATTGTGAATAAGGAACAGGCCGACACTGTGAAAAGAATCTTTGAACTTTACTTGGCTGGCAATGGTGTTCGTAAGATTCAGGACATCATGGAACAGGAAGGGCGTAAGACAGCCACAGGCCTTACCAGATGGCAGTCTGGCAATATCAACAGAGTTCTTATAAATGCTTTTTATTTCGGCTGAATCGTTTACCCTAATCAATACGTTCCGGATTATCTGGTTCAGAAGAAAATCAATAATCATGGGGCAGTTGATAAGGTATATGTAGAAGGTTCGCATGAGAAACTGGTTTCGCCGGAAGATTTTGACAGAGTACAGGAGTTAAGAGAAAAACACAAGTCCGTGAAGACAGACAAGAACGGCAAAGCAATTGGGCAGTCGCCTTGTAAGCATCTGTGGGGCAATAAGCTTGTTTGTACCTGTGGTCATGCTATGAACCGAAGAATTGCTCATAAGGCTAATGATGGAACTCTTAGTTATATCTATCAGTGCTATGGACAGTTACGGACAGGAACTCCTGCAGGAAGACTGAAAAAAGGTCTTGATATCGAAGGTATTTGTGATAACTCATCATTTATGGGATGGAAATTAGAGGTTCAGGCCGATTTTGTTTTCAAAAAGCTTCTTGGTAATAAAGAAGCAATCTATAAGGAAGCTATGGCTATGGCACAGGATGTTGCTGAAGTAAAGGCTCCTGAGAGAAACGATAAAGAACGGCTTGAAGCAAACAATCGTCAGATTGAGAAGCTGAACAAACAGCTTGCCAATCTGGTTGATATGTGTTCAGAAGGAGATATTTCAAGAGAAGTCTTCCGAAGCAAGAAAAAGAAATTAGAAGATCAGATTTCAAACTTAGAGAAATTAAATGATGAATGCAGACAACGGGTTTTAGAATTGGAAGATAATGGCGCAAAGGACAGACGTATTGAAAGTCTTTCTGAGTTTATCAAGATGACTGCCTTTGATGCCAGGGCTAAGATACCTGATACTGTGATTGATAATTTCGTTGATCAGATTGTTTTTGATCACGGAGCATTTATCTGGTATTTGAATCCGGTATTCGGTAATGAGGTATATAAGCAAGACGCTTCCGATTGGAAAAAAAAACAGCATCTGCAATCTTTAAGTGATAAATGTAAGTTACAGGCCTGTCTCAGCGCAGGCTGCAATCAACAACAAATAATTTATTGCTTGTCATGACAATTTCATGACAGAATAAAGCAATTTGCATTGATCAGTCATGGTTCAATGTTATATATCAGCCCCATCGTGTGATGGGGCTGATGTTTTCTATAATCAAATCCTAGAGTACAAAAGAACTCTAGGATTTATCTTAGTAATATCTTAGTAATGTCTGTTTCGGACAAAATTTCAGATGTGAATGAAAATTGAATGATGGTGTGCGATGCGTAATGAGAGGGCAAGTCTTTGGTGCCTGAAAAATACAAATATTGAAGAGGACGCAAAAGAATTGTCGTGGAACTACCGGTTTGAATTGCTGTAGGGGGACCAGTTTTGGAAGGATTTTGGAAAGACAACATGGGAGAAGTGGTATCAAAAGTGAGTGGTACCAAAAGTGTATAAAGAGCTTGTTAGATACTACTTAAAGCGAAAAATTCAAGTGAAGTAAAGGAAATGTAGTACTAAAAGAAAGAGTAAAAGCAATTAGGTACTACTTTTTATCCAAAATTATGGTGGGGAAAAGAAAAAAGTAGTACCTAACGAACGAATGAGGATGGTTATGTACTATTTTGAAAGAAAAATGGACGAAAGAGAAGAGAAAAGTAGTACTAAAAATGTTGGTGTTGGATTTAATGTACTACTTTCGGGGAAAACAGGATACGAAAAATCAAAATAAGTAGTACTAAAAAAGATTACGAGGAGGATTTAGTACTACTTTACGAGAAAAAAGGAAAGGACGATTATTGGGGATGCAATTATTTCAGAAACAGGTAAGAAAACAAATAAAAGAAACAAGAGGTTTGTTGGATAGGATTCAGCGGTTTCAGAAGACGGTACCAAAAGGTTCTTTGATAATTACACATAAGCAAAAAAAGGTTTATTATAAGTGGCAGTATCATGACGAGAACTTAAACTGTATAAGAAAGTATCTTTCAAAAAAGAAAAAGAAACAGATTCAGTTGTTGGCGCAAAAGGGTTACTATGAAAAAGTAGAGCCTATTTTACAGAAGAATTTGAAGTTACTTGAAAATTTTGAGAAAGCATATTGTTATGACAAGGAAATGCGGGTGTACGAATCAATGACAGAAGACAGGCAGTCGTTGATTATACCATTGGAAGAGAATTGTACCAGGCGGATTCAGGCATGGAAACAGGAAACATATGAACCATGCAATAAATACCCGGAGGCATTGCGGTATGAAACAAATGCAGGAGAGTATGTACGTTCCAAATCAGAAGTAATTATAGCAAATCTTTTGCATATGGAAGCAGATCAGCTTCTTTACAAATATGAGCGGCCACTTATGTTAAAATATAATGGACGTGACATCCTTATTTATCCAGACTTTACAATTATAAATACGCAAACCGGAAAACTTACTTATTGGGAGCACGCGGGACTTATGAGCAATCCGGAGTATGTTTCTGATTTTGTTTGGAAGAACAATTTGTATTATGAGAATCATTTGTTGCCGGGGACAGATGTTTTATTCACTTTTGAAACAGAAGATCATCCGTTGGAAATCCGTTTGATTAAGAATATGATTTCGAATTTGCTGGTGTAAAAGCATAAATATAGATATCTACAAAATAGATGAATTCACTATAGAAGAATTCATTATAGGCACAGTAAGTGTAAAAGGCACCTGTTTTGATGTATGAAATTTTTGTTGTATAATATGATCAATGGAAAGTTCATAGCACGAATTCAGAAGTATCATCATAGCCATATTTCTATAATTGACTTGAGTAACAGTATAGTAGAAAAGGAGATACAATTATGGAAATGACGCAAATCAAACAAAACAAATTGAAGATGATACTTCAGTTTTCGATTCCGAGCATTATAGCGATGTTATTACAGACCGTTATAACGATTACAGATGGCTTTTATGCCGGAAATTATGTAGGAGAACAGGCATTGGCAGCAATCAATCTTGGACTTCCGGTTTTGTATTTTTATCTGGGCGTAGGACTTTGTGTAGGAGTTGGCGGTTCCGTCATCTGTGGCAGGGTGCTTGGGGCAAAGAAGAGGGAAAAAGCGCATGAGGTATTTTCGCAGACAATGGCGACAGCGGCGGTTGTGTGTGCAATCAGTTCACTTTTTGTGTTTGCGCTCTTTCAGCCGATACTTGGCATCCTGCGTGCAGATGGCAGTTTGTCTGGATATTTTACACAGTATTACAGGATTATGCTTTTCACCTATCCACTCATGGTGAGCAGCACGGTTTTGGGAATGTTCATTCGCGTTGACGGGAAACCGCAACTTTGTATGTTTGTAAGCATTGCAGGCTGTATACTGAATGTGATTTTAGATTACATGTTTGTGGGAGTCATGCGACTTGGTGTACGGGGAAGTGCAATCGGATCCTTAATCGTTCAGATGGTTTCGGTATTGATTCAGCTGGGATATTTTATGGGGAAAAGCAGAGAAATCAAATTTCATAGTTTTGTATTTGACTGGAAAATAAACAGAGAGATTTTACTGAATGGATCTTCTGAGTTTATCGGAGAAATGTCGAGTGCAATATCCATGTTTGCCTTCAACTATGTATTAATGAAATATGTGGGAGCCGAGGGAGTGGCTGCGTTTACAATTCTTGGATTTGTAGTGTATGGTTACAGTATGATCTGTATCGGATTTGGACAGGGAATCAGTTCACTGGTCAGTGTTTGCCGTGGCGCACATGAAATGCAGGTGGCAATCGACATAAGAAAAATCACAAACGGAATCCTGTTTTTGACAGGTGTGGTGATTGCAGGTATTTTTGCCATGACTGGAAAGGGGTATGCGGGAATGTTTGGATGTAGCAGCAGTGTGGCAGACATGGTTGCGACCGGATTCAGAATCTATTCGATCACATTTTTTGTTATGGGGTATGATGTGATTAATTCCATGTACTTTACAAGCTGCGGAGACGCAAAATCATCCGCACTTATTTCTTCACTTCGTGGAGTTGTATTGTTGCTGGCATTTATATTGATTCTTCCGGCACTGCTTGGAATGAATGGTGTCTGGCTGGCAACACCATGTACAGAAGTACTGACAGCAATCGTATCGTTATGTCTGATTCAGGCACAGCAGAAGAAAATAAAAAGGGATGATAACAATGGAAAACAGGAAAAAGACGCAGACTGGCACAACCATACGGAGTGCGGTTATTAATCGGGCAATCAGTTATATTTTTGAACATATGGATGAGGATATCACCGTGGAGGATGTGGCACATCACTGTGCTTACTCGAAGTATCATCTGACCCGTATGTTCAAGTAGGATACGGATGAGGCGCTGTATCACTTCATTAAGCGTGTGCGCTTAGAACGCAGCGCCTGGCGCCTGAAGGTTGAAAAAGAAAAAAGCATTACAGAAATTGGCGAAGAGTATGGGTATTCTTCGTCTAATTTTGCTACTGCATTTAAAAAGCATCTGGATCTTTTTCCGGCTGCTTTTCGCAAAAGCAGCGAGCAGATTGTAGAAGAAAGTTCGTTTTCTCATGGAATCACGCTGGACCAATTGGATGAGGCAGAAAAACTGATTACGATTGAAAACCTGCAAGGGGTTATGGTTGTCTATGAGCGAAAAAGAGGCAACTACCATAATCTTTCGGATGAATGGTGTGAGTTTATTGATAAATATGAGTATCTGGCGACGAAGGACACGCTGTACATTGACTGTACGATCGACGAGCCTTCCATCACCGATGAGGATAACTGCATGTATGAATTATGTCAGACAATTTCACCTGCACACCCGGCTCTTAAAGAGCATGCTGATATTCTGACGCATCATTTCGAGGGCGGAAAATATGCAATTTATCATTTTAAAGGATTTCCGCAATTTTTGTTTATGGTGTATCAGGAGATATTCTGCAGATGGCTGTCAAGGACAGGCAATCAGATGGATGAGCGGCCGGTTCTGGATATTTATCGGAAGGTAAGGGAAGATGGGTATATGGAAATTGATATTTGTTTTCCGCTGAAATAGTTATCAGGGGTGAATGACTCTATGTAGTAGCTCATTCGATAAAAAGAAGGGAAAACAATGTGTATGAAACATATACCCTTTGAAATTATTCGCGCACAAGCGCAGGACGCCGTCGCATTGTTGGATTATTTGGAGTGATGACGTAATTGAAAAATATTGCTTATGAGAGAGGTAATTGACAAAACTAACGGAATTAGTTATTATGAAATAAATACTAATTCCGTTAGTTTTTAATACATAGGAGACAGAAACAAATGCCAAGAATAGGACTTTCAAGGGAAAAAGTAATTGAGCAGGCAGCTGCGCTTGCAAATGAAAAAGGATTAGAGTATGTGACAATCACCACACTGGCTGACTATTTGGGAATTAAAAAACCATCCTTATATAATCATATAAAAAGCCAGGAAGACATTTACCACGGAATTATGATATATGGCTGGCAAAACGGGGCAGAGAAGATAGCCGAGATAATTGTTGAAGAGGATGCACATGAGGCATTACGAAAATATGCACATGCATTTTATCAATATGCAATGGATAATCCTGGAATTTTTGAGGCAATGCTTTGGTACAACAAATATAAAAGTGAGGAATTAATCAAAGCGACAGAAAAAGTATATACTTTTTTCTTTGCACAGACAGATAAGTTGCATATAGACAGGGAGGTTGCAAATCATCTTCTTCGCACATATCGTGCATTTCTGGAAGGTTTTTTGCTTCTTGTGATACATGATTCGTTTGGAAATCCAATATCGATAGAGGAAAGTTTCGCATTGTCTCTTGATGTATTGATTAGTGGAATGAAGCAATATGAAACATAGAACAGATTTTCATCGTTTGGAGAGATTTTGATTCGCTTGAATTGGGGTATGTATTCAATAAAACATATTGGGGAAAGGGTTATGCTTATGGAAAGTACATCTGCTTTAGTAGAATTGGCTTTTAGACAGGGCGTACACAGAATTTATGCGGAATGTGATTCACTAAATAATGCTTCATGGAAGTTGCTTGAAAAACTTGGATTTCAGAGAGAAACATTTTTCCAGAAAAATATATTTTTCTGGAAGGATGAAAAGGGCATGCCCATCTGGAAGGATACCTATGTGTATGCAAAGTTAAAGGAAGGGCAACATTCCTTACCTTCCAAACAGTAAATATGGCATTTAAGAATGGAGTGCTTTATGGAATATATCAGAGTGACAAGTGAAAATATAGATAAAGAACACATATGCTGTGCGATTTCAAATGACAAGGATATTCAGGTGATATCCAAAAAGGCGTGGTTACGAGAGCGATTTGAGGACGGTTTGGTTTTTCTGAAAAGCACAGAACGGGGAAAGTGCTTTATTGAGTATATACCGGCTGAAAATGCATGGAATCCAATTTGTGCAGAGGGTTATATGTATATTGACTGTCTGTGGGTGGCCGGCTCTTTCAAAGGACATGGCTATGGAGCAGATCTGCTGAACGCCTGCATAGAAGACAGCAGGAGCAAAGGCAAAAAGGGAGTATGTATTTTATCGTCCAAAAAGAAAAAGCCTTTTTTGGCAGATCCTAAATTCCTGCAGTATAAAGGCTTCAAGGTTTGTGATGAAGCGGACAATGGGATTCAGTTATGGTATTTACCGCTTGAGGAGAATGCTTCTTTGCCTGAATTCAAAGAATGTGCCAAACATCCCCACATTGAAGAAAAAGGATATGTTTTGTATTATACCAGCCAATGTCCGTTTAACGCGAAATATGTTCCGATTGTAGAAGGCGTGGCAAAGGAAAATGGCGTGCCATTTCAAGCGATTCATTTACAGAGCAAGGAGGAAGCACAAAATGCACCTACACCGGTTACGACGTATGCGTTGTTTTATGATGGAGCATATCTGACAAACGAGCAGATGAATGACAAGAAGTTCTTAAAGCTATTAAAAGGTTAAGAGCTGAGAAAAATGGAGTTCAAAGTTACAGGGAGATTTTACATGAATAAAGAATGGTCACAAAAGAATAAGGAAATACAGATTTTGTTTACCGATTTGTATGAGCAAAGGATACATGCCCCTGTTATTACAACAGGAAATGAATTAGATAGTGAGAAAATAGTTGCTTTTTCTAAAGAAGTAGATGCGGATGAGCTTTTGGCATATGCAAAGGCTGTTATGGAATCTACCAATGCATTTTTGCCTAAATTATCCTATGATGACATGAAACGGAAATTTACAGATGCGGATAAGGAAAGGTTAGTTGATTCCAAATGTGTTTCCACAGATGAAAATGCCGTTTGGTTAATTGATTACTGGTGCAGTAAAGATGTCAGAGGCTTGTTGAAAATGCCCTTTTCCAGACATTGGATCATGCATATTGAAGCAATGCTTAGAATTAAAAATCAACTATGCAAAATAGACAGAGACAATTAGAAAGGAAACAACATGCAAATACAAATAAATACACTATCAACAGATATGTTTCTTGAACTATATAGATCAGTCGGCTGGGAGCCACCTTGCAGAGAACAGGTGGAATGTGCCTTAAAAAATACAGCAGCTTCATTTGTGGCATACGAAGAAGAAAAAGCAATCAGTATGGTTATCCGGATGGTTTATCAAGAAAGCAGATTCCATTGTGCGCCAGAATTATGGCAGTAGCGGATGTGTTTGATGCAGTTTCGCAAAGCGGTGTTACCGGGATGCAATGCCTTTGGAATAATGTTTCCAGATCATTGAAGAAGGAAGTGGTGTGGATTTTGATCCGATTATTGCGGAGACATTTCTTGAGAAGAGAGAAAAGATACAAGGTGTGCAGAAGATGTATGGGCAGGAACAGGAGATGGGAAAAGAAAAATAGAAAATATGCAAGGACTAAGCAGCAAATCAGTAATTGATTTGCTGTTTTCTTTTATCCGGAATGAAGTATAATAATTTCTATGGAATTTTTTTGTAACAAAACCATTCTTTCTCCGTCTAACCTATGAACAAAGGAGGTGACAGTTCTGAATTATGAAAAATTGTACAATTCATACTACATGCAAGTATATTCGTATGTAGTCACGATCGTGAAAGATCAAAGTCTTGCGGAGGAAATCACGCAGAACACATTTTTTAAAGCGATGACCGCGAAACGTACATATGAGGGCAAGGCCAGTGAACTGACATGGCTTTGTAGCATAGCAAAAAATCTTGCAATGGATGAATGCCGCAAAAATTCAAAATACGCAGAACTGGATGAGGAGATGCTGGAACAGCCGGACAATATGACAAAGGCTGTGGAGGACAAAGATACGGCACTCAGAATACATCTGGTGCTGCATGAATTGGAGGAACCCTACAAAGAAGTATTTCAGCTTCGGGTGTTCGGAGAATTACCGTTTGCGCAAATCGGTATGATATTCGGAAAAACGGAGAACTGGGCCAGGGTAACTTATCATAGGGCAAGATTGAAAATAAAGGAAAGGATGGACAAAAATGAGTAAAGATAATATCAGACAGTGCGATGTCGTACAGGATCTGCTTCCATTATATTATGATGATGCGTGCAGTGCTTCCAGCAGGGAGCTGGTAGAGGCACATCTGGAGGATTGCGAAAAATGCAGACGTACATATGAAGAATTAAAGAACGAAACCATTGATACCATGATCAAAGAGGAATCGCAGGGCGTATTGGAGCGCCATGAAAAAAAGGAGCGGACGGCGGCTTACAAAGCCGGTGTTATAATTGCGGGGCTGTTGTTGATTCCGGTGTTTGTTACATTTATTGTCGGATTGGCAAGCGGCGGAGATATGAATGTGTTTGCTGTAGTAGCAGCGTCTATGTTGCTTGTAGGTGCAATTACAGTAGTTCCGCTTGTATCCAGACAGAAAAAAATGGTAAAATGCATACTATGTGGTGTGGTCGCACTTCTTTTCATTTTATTCTTTGTTGACAGAATGAATGGAGGCGGAGAATTTATTTTTTGGTCGGTACCAACGGTATTTGGTATATCGATCGTATTGTTCCCGTTTGTTATCAGAGCGGTTGACCTGCCGCCGGTTTTAGCAGATAAGAAAGCGCTGATCACGATGATGTGGAATACCCTGTGGCTTTTTTTGACGATTGTGGAAACGTGCGGACATTCGCAGGATATGCAGGGAATGAAAACAGGATGTATCGTTGCGTTTGTAGTAATGCTTGGTGTATGGCTGGTGTTTTTTGTGGCAAGGTATGCAAAGACGAATGCATGGATCAAAGCAGGCTGCATTGTGCTGATCTGTACACTGTGGACGGCATTTGCAAATGATATTTGTATGTTCCTGATCGAAGGCGAGAGAAGGCTGACTATCCGGTATGCGGAGTTCTCAAACTGGTCGACAGATTTGCGTGTGAATGCAAATGTTTATACGATAGTGTTGATCGCAGGTGGGGCGGCAGCTGTTTTTCTTATGGTGATTGGGCTGATAAGAAAGAATAAAAAAGCACTACCGGAAAGTAAATACCAGAAGGGAAACATCCAAAATGAAAAAAATATGGAATAGGGATGTTATTAAATATTTTGCGATGCTAACGATGTTGTTGAATCACATTTCAACAATTTTTATGAAATCCGGAAGTTTTTTAGCAGAATTATTTTTAAATCTTGGATATTTTACAGCAATTACAATGTGTTATTTTCTGGTTGAGGGATTTCAATATACGCATTCCAAAAAGAACTATGCAATTCGGCTGGCAATATTTGCTCTGGTATCCGAAATTCCATATTGTCTGGCATTTACAAACAACGGGCTGTTAGAATTTCGGGAATTGAATATGTTATTCACACTGCTGATATGTTTTGGCATTCTGATGGCAGTTGAAAAGGTATCCAATAAAGTTATAAGGGCTACATGCATTTTAATACTGATACTGTTTTCTTCTGTTTGCGACTGGGCATTCCTTGCACCGGTATTTACGTTATTGTTTTTATGGAGCAAGGGTTCAAAAAGTAAGACTGGATGGGCTTTTATCATTTCAATGCTTTTATTTGGAGGCCTCAATTTTGCAGGAGGTCTTGGAAGATTTTCGATGGAAACCAATCTCATTTATGCGTTGGGAAGTATGATGGGGATTGCGCTTGCCGGCATTGTAATCGTTATTTTTTATAATGGCAGGCGAATCGAAAAGGGAAGCGTATTCTCCAAGTGGTTTTTCTATTGGTTTTATCCGTTGCATCTTCTTTTACTGGGAATCCTCAGAGTTATATATATGGGCATAAGTTAAATGTAATCTTATATAACCTATAGTAAATTAGTCCTGGATTTGTTATAATAACCATATTGACAAACAGGAGGAAAAACAATGAGCAGAGTTGATTTTGGAGCTAAACCATTTGTGTACCCGATGCCGGTACTGATTATAGGAACATACGACGAGAATGGTGTTCCGGATGCGATGAACGCAGCATGGGGCTGTATTACAGATATGAATGAGATTTCTATCAGCATGTCAAATCACAAGACAACAGAAAATCTCGAAAAGACGGGGGCGTTTACGGTAAGCTTTGCAACCGAAGATACCGTAGTTGCCTGTGATTATGTAGGCGTAGAGTCTGCAAATAAAGTGCCGGATAAGTTTGCAAAGGCAGGATTTCATGCAATCAAAAGTGAAAATGTGAATGCAGAGGAGAGCATTCTGACGGATGGAAAGATTGATCCGTCAAAGCTGAAACCGATTACCTACGATCCGGTAAACAATAAGTACATTGCACTGGGTGCAATCGTGGGAAATGCATTCAGTGACGGGGTTCAGTTAAAGAAATAGAAGGTTTGACTGGAAATGACGAACTGCGATGGAAGGAAAGAGGTTCAGAAGGGGGAAGAAATTATGGAAAGTTACGCAGTTGGCAAGAAGCGGAGGATAGTACTCTATGCATTGATGCTGCTGATGCTTGTGGGATTTTTCGCGGCGGAGCTCATTTATCCGAGTGAGCGCAGTGAGAGCATGAAGCTTGAGAATATCGCGTATCAGGGAAAACTCACATGGCAGAAACCGGACGGGACACAGGAAGTAATTAAGGCGCCGGGATCGTATGATGTGGGTGTGGATGAGACAATGGTGATCACTACGCGGCTGCCGGAAGATTCCAGCGAAAATAGCTTGGCCATTCGATCTTGTTTGCAGG
>URYB01000039.1 GCA_900552085.1 uncultured Lachnobacterium sp. | reverse complement strand
AAAACCGGATGAAGTAATGAATGCTTAAACTATCAACAACTTAATATTCGATGTACTAGACATTAAAAATGAAGTCCCTGCCCGCGCAACGGCTGTACTGTACTTTCCATTTGCTTAATTTCTGTGAGCTTCTGCTGTCCATCTTCAATATTTTTATAAATGGTAACACATTCTTCATACTTTTTCTCTAATTATTTTTCTTATTATGATAAAAGGATCAAAAGGTATCATCGATGTATGTAATTCGATGCATACCTTTTGGCCCTCATATCTTATTATCTTAATTTATATAGCATATTTACCATATTTCAAATAATGTTACATTATATTTTGCATATAAGATGCAAATGTCACACTCGCTATTATCCCTGCAATTGTTGCAATCAGTGCACCTGCCAGTGTATATCTTGTTTTCTTCACTTTTACTGACATAAAATAGACGGACATTGTATAAAAAATTGTTTCTGTACTGCTGAGCATGATTGATGCTGCCATTCCAGCGAAGGAATCGCATCCATGCTCTTTGTACAGATCCAGTAAAAGCCCCGTTGCTGCCGAGGATGAAAACATTTTTACAATTGCAATCGGAAATAAGTCCGCCGGTACATTGGTAAAAGCCAGCATTTTTTTCAAACATGCAGATACAAAGTCCAGAAATCCGGACGCACGCAAAACCCCGACTGCAACCATCAGTCCAATCAGTGTCGGCATAATTTCGACAACGGTACGAATACCGCTTTTTGCCCCGTCGAGAAAATCTTCATATACTTTCTGATGACGCAGTAAACCGCTTCCTACAATCAAAAATAACAGCACAGGAATTATCGCTTCTGATAGAAAAACAACAAATTGCATGCCCTTTTCCCTCCATAAATGCTACCGGCTCGATGACAGTAAATGCCGCAGTTTAATAAACAATATGGCGGCTCCTGTGGACACACAGGTAGCAAGAATTGCCGGACCTGTGACCGCTACGGGATTGACTGCACCATATTCTGTGCGGTATGCAATAATATTCACAGGAATCAACTGTAAAGAAGAAATATTCAATATTAAAAAATCACACATGGCATCCGTCGCATAACCCGTTCTTGCATCCAGTTTTTTTAACTGTTTCATGGCCGAAAGGCCTGCCGGTGTGGCCGCCCATCCGAGCCCCAGTACATTTGCCACTATATTACTGGCAATATCACTTCTTGCCGGCGAAGATTTTGGAACAGAGGGAAACAGAAAATTCAGAATTGGATTTTTTTTCTGTGCTTTTTTTCCCAAAATCCCCCCCCCATCTGCAAGGCACATGATTCCTCCCCAAAATCCCATTGCTCCCGCCATGGTAATGCAAAGGCTGATGGCTTCTTTTGCAGATGCTAACGCCTGATTGGTCACCGCATTCATATTCCCTGTAAAAGCCGCGTAAATGACTCCCACAAGAATCATACCGCCCCATAGATAATTCATGCTTTTATCCCGTACTTTTTTCTTGCTTTCATCCTATTCCGGAGAGCATAGTAATATTCCTTACCGCAGTTATGTTTCTTTCAAAATCCGCATAGTATATATAAATTTTTCTTCTTGGAGCATGCACATGAAATCGATTTTTAAAAAATACAGGATTTTCTTTGCTGCCGCTTTTCTTCTGATTCTGTTTTTCTGCTGCCGTACTCTTTTTCCGGCATTCCAACTACAGCATAAGGGAAGTGAAAGCTTCAACAATTTTATTTCCCAGTTATTTGCAGATGAACTTACCTCGAACACGATGAATCTCCACTTTACACTCAAAGATCCTTTCTCAATGGGTATTGATTCTTACGAAGTGACTTTTGGAGATTTCTCCACCAAATCACAAAAAAGCAGTGCAAAAAATCTGGAGCATCTGCAAAAAAAACTGTCCCATTATTCCTATCGTGCTTTGGATGCACAAAACAAACTTACATATAAAATTCTTGAGGATACACTCAGACGTCAGCAAGCACTTGCAGAGTATCCGATGTATGAAGAAGTCGTCACCCCGTCAAATGGTGTGACCTCGCAGCTTCCAATCCTGCTGGCAGAATATCCTTTTTACCGCAAACAGGATGTGGATGACTATCTGGCTCTTCTTGCCCAGATGGATACTTACTTTTCCAACATTCTCTCCTACGAGGAGGACAAAGCAAAAGCCGGGCTTTTTATGTCGGACAAAAAATGTATGAAAGTCATCGAGGGATGTGAGATTTTTACACAACATCCGGAAGATAACTTCCTGTTATCCACATTTTCCAACCGTTTGGACACATTGAATCTGAGTGACAGTGAAAAGGAAGAGTATATTGCGAAAAATAAACAGGTAATTGCGGAGCATGTCATTCCCGCCTATTCTGAAATGATCTCCGGCCTTACGAAACTGCTCGGCTGCGGCCGAAATGACTGGGGTCTGTGCAATTATGAAGATGGAAAATCCTACTATGAGGCTCTGGTTGCCTACAATACCGGAACCGATTTCACGGTAGATGAACTCTTTCAACAGATTGCCGATGCCCGGCAGGAAGATGTGGATATCTGTACGTCGATACTGGCTTCCAATCCAAAACTTGTTTCCAAAGATATCAAACTGGACCGTCAGCTCACAGATGAAAACGCAATGATCGATCATTTAAAAAAAGCCATCACCAAAGACTTTCCCAAAGCCTGTGATACGACCTGTGAAATTACCTATGTGGACGAATCTCTGTCCGAATACCTTGCGCCCGCTTTCTACATCACCGCACCGATCGATGACTATTCCACCAATCGAATTTACATCAATAATGCGAACAATTACACGGATCTGTATTATTTTACGACTTTAGCCCACGAAGGCTACCCCGGTCATCTCTATCAGACCATACAATCCTACGATTATGGACTTCCACCGATCCGCTCGCTTTTCAACTATCCGGCATACACGGAAGGCTGGGCAACTTATGTGGAAATGTTAGCCTACTATTATGCCGGACTGCCCGAAGATCAGGCCAGCCTGCTGCAACACAATCAGGCTGCCATGCTCAGTCTTTATGCCAGTTCAGATATCGGTATTCACTACTATGGATGGAAAAAGGCGGATATGCAGAAATTCTGGAAAAACTTCGGAATTGATGATGAAACGGCCATCGACTCCATCACAGATCTTGTTCTTGAAGATCCCGGCAACTATTTAAAATACTATGTAGGCTATTTGCAATTTCGGCAGCTTCGGGAGACATGTGAAAAAAAATACGGCGACAAATTCGATGCGTCTGCTTTCCATGAAGCAATACTCCGCACTGGACCTGCGCCGTTTTCGATTGTAGAAGAACAGGTAAAACGTGCATTGCGTTGACCTTTCTTCCACTTGATACATCATTTAATTTTAAAGAAGACTCTGATAAATATCGCGTTTGCTGACACCGCGGTCTTTTGCTACCAGTTTCATCGCTTCTTTGCGGGCAATTCCCTGCGATTCATAATACTGCATATGTTCCTCAATGCTCATAGATTCCCAGCTCTGCTGCTGCTCCTTCTGAATCTGCGCACGGGATTTGCCTTCAATGACCAACACATACTCTCCACGAGGTTCATGTGTCTCATAATACTGCAGACTTTCCCCGAACGTTGTCTGAATTTTTTCTTCATGACGCTTGGTCAGCTCTCTGCAAATGGTAAGTCTGCGGTCGCTTCCAAGTGTCTGTTCGAGTTCTTTCAGTGTCTTTACAAGATGATGCGGCGCCTCATAAACAATCATGGTGCGGGTTTCTGCTGCAAGTTCCTCAAGCACTGCCTGATGTTCCTTTTTATCCTTTGGCAAAAAAGCCTCAAATGCAAATCTTCTTGTCGGAAGTCCAGACATCGTAAGTGCTGTCACACAGGCTGCTGCACCTGGGAGCGATGTTACCTCAATGCCTTCCTCATAACAAATACGCACAATATCTTCTCCCGGATCAGAAATTCCCGGAGTGCCTGCATCTGTGATCAATGCAATATTTTTTCCTTCCCGCAGACGATCCACAAGCTGATAGGCTTTGTCGATTTTGTTATACTCATGATAACTTGTCATAGGAGTCTTTATCTCAAAATGATTCAGCAGCTTAATCGAATTACGTGTATCCTCCGCTGCGATCAGATCAACTTCTTTTAATGTGCGCAGTACACGGAATGTAATGTCTTCCAGATTTCCAATTGGTGTTGCGCATAAATATAATGTACCGGTTCTTTTTTCTTCCATTTTCTTTATTACTTCCTGCTAATTGCTACTTTCTTGGTATAATACAGGTCACTAAGATATCCATCAAGTCACATATAATGATACCGTATTCTCCTTTCATCATACTATGATTTATAAATGCAGGCAAGCAAAATAAGAGCCGGAGAGTTACAGCTCCCCGGCTCCTATTCTGCGTATTTGTAACTATGCATTTTTATTTTAACTCGATGGAACGAATTTCCTGACGTACTTTAAGTATCATGGATGGGCTTACAGATAATTCATCAAATCCCATCTTCAGGAAGGTCTCTGTCAGTGTTGTATCTGCTCCAAGTTCTCCACAGATACCAACCCAGCATCCACCCTTATGTCCATTATCTACAATCATCTTGAGCATCTTAAGGATTGCCGGATGATGAGAATCATAAATATTGTCAAGCTTTGGATTCTGACGGTCAATTGCCAGTGTATACTGTGTCAGATCGTTTGTACCAACGGAGAAGAAATCAACTTCCTGTGCAAGTTCTTCACTCATCATAACTGCTGCAGGTGTCTCAATCATAATTCCGATTTCAACATCCTTATATGGGATCTTTTCCTCATCCAGTTCTGCTTTTACTTCTTCAATGACTTTCTTAATTTCTTTAACTTCATTTACAGAAATGATCATCGGGAACATAATGGAAATTGTTCCATAATAACTTGCACGATACAATGCACGAAGCTGTGTCTTAAATACATCCCTGCGGTCTAAGCAGATACGGATTGCACGGTAACCCATAGCCGGATTGTCCTCTTTGTCCAGATGGAAATAATCCACCTGCTTATCTGCACCAATATCGAGTGTACGGATGATTACCTTCTTTCCTGCCATAGATTCTGCAACCTTACGGTATGCTGCAAACTGCTCTTCCTCTGTTGGATAATCCGAACTCTCCAAATACAGAAATTCACTTCGGAAAAGGCCGATTCCACCGGCATCATTTGCAAGTACAGAAGCAACATCTGCAACACTTCCGATGTTTGCATAAAGATTGATTTTTGTACCATCAATGGTGACGTTTTCTTTTCCTTTTAATTCAAGGAGCAAACGCTTTTTCTCCTCATCTGCCTCTTTTCTCTTCTGATAAGTCTCCAGAACAGAAACAGGTGGATCGATAATAAGCTTGCCTTCATATCCATCAACAATTCCCATCTTACCTTCTGCATCTTCTGGATAATCAATACCGATCAATGCCGGAATGTTCATTGTGCGGGCAAGAATTGCCGTATGAGAATTTGTGGAACCATGTCTGGTTACAAAAGAAAGTACCTTGGATTTATCGAGCTGTACCGTCTCGCTTGGAGCAAGATCATCTGCAAGAAGAATGACTGGCTCATCTGCATTCAGACCACCTGCACCATTTCCCTGCAATACAGCAATCACACGGTTGGAAATATCTTTCACATCCGCTGCACGCTCACGCATATAATCATCATCCATAGAAGCAAACACTTCCGAAAGTGTATCTCCGGTTGTTGCAACTGCATACTCTGCATTGACTTCCTGGCTCTGAATCATATTGGTAACAGACTCCACATAATCAAGGTCATCCAGCATCATCTGGTGAACTTCAAAGATGGCTGCATTGACTTCTCCAACTTCCTTTAAAGCTTTCTCATATAAACCGGCGAGCTGTTCCTTTGCAATATTTCTTGCCTCTTCAAAGCGGGCAAGTTCTGCCTCAACATCACTGATTTTTTCTCTTTTTACCTGATTATCTGCCTTGTGGTATATTGCGAGGCGGCCAATTGCCACCCCGCTGTATACGCTTTTACCCTCAATCGTCATATCCTCACCTCATTCAAATTTTAGAGATTTGTCTCTAAGAATTTGCTTAATGTCTCCATTGCTGTGTCTTCCTGATCTCCATCTGTTCTTAATGTGATTTCTTCTCCGCATTTTACGCCAAGTCCCATCACACCTAAGATTCTCTTTGCATCTACTTCTTTACCGCCTTTTTCAATGGTAACCTTGCAAGGAAAAGCTGCTGCTTCCTTTACCAGAAGTCCTGCTGGACGTGCGTGGATTCCTAACTCGTCTTTGATTGTATACTTGAATTCTTTCATTTTAATTTCTCCTTTTCTTATTTGATAATTTGTTTTTATGTTTATATTATGCTACTGTTCCCATCTATCATGTGAACAGTAACGAAATTACTTTTACTGTTGCACATCTTTTTTGATTACACCGAGCAGTAATGCTGTGATTACAGAACCAACTGCCCATGCAATAACATACATCAGAGGATTTCCAACCGTTGCAAATACGAAGATTCCACCATGTGGAGCCATCAATGTACATCCGAACAATGCGGATAGGAATCCGGCAACTCCGGCACCAACCAGTGTACAAGGAATGACATGTAACGGATCTGCTGCTGCAAATGGAATTGCGCCTTCTGTAATAAAGGAAGCTCCCATAATAAGATTAGAAATTTTTGAGCTCCGCTCAGCTGCTGTAAATTTCTTTGGGAAGAACCAGCATGCAAGTGCAATACCGATTGGTGGAACCATACCTCCGACCATGATAGATGCCATTGCAATATAGCAAGCCTGTACTGCCGGATCAGATATCTGCGCACCATTTTCCATTAACTTTGCTGCTGTTGAAAGCATTCCAATTCCAAATACATAGGCAGCTTTATTAATTGGACCACCCATATCAATTGCCATCATTGCTCCAACAATCAATCCAAGTACTGTAATATAACCGGCATTTGCAATTGAAGTTAATCCTGTATAAAGTCCTGTATTAATTAATCCAATTAACGGATTAAAAATAAAGCACATTAATATACTGATAATTAAAATACCAAGTACCGGATAAATAAATGTTGGTTTAATACCATCCAGTGAAGCTGGAAGCTTGGAAAATGCTTTTTTCAGCAAAAGTACAATAAATCCTGCAAGAAAACCTGCCAAAATTCCACCTAAGAATCCGGATACAGTACTTCCTCCATCTGCTCCCTGGAATGCGAAATTTTCAATAAATTTCTGAAAACCAGACATTCCATCTGCCCATTTGAATGAAGCAACTTCTGCATTACCACTCGAGGCAAGCAAACCGCCTGTAAAACCAACGGCAAGACCCGGACGATCGGCAATCGAATATGCGATGTAACCTGCAAGTACCGGAACCATCAATCCCATGGCAAGACCACCACAATACTTAAAGAATGCAGAGAATGGTGTACACGAACCAAATGACAAACCACCAGATGTTCCATATCCTAAAATAGTATCAATCAGGAATGCAATAGCAGTCATGATACCACCACCGATAACGAACGGAAGCATGTGAGATACCCCACTCATCAGATGGGTATATGCCATATGTCCGATTCCACCGGAACTCTTTTCTTCTTTTGTTTCTCTCTTTGCTTCTGTTGCATGATAAACAGGTGCATCACCACTCATCACACGATTGATCAGCTGCTCTGCCTTATTAATACCATCTGCAACTTTGCATTCAATGACTTTCTTTCCATCAAAGCGATCCATTGGAACCTTTGTGTCTGCTGCAACAATAATTCCGACTGCATTTGCAATTTCCTCATCTGTCACAACATTCTTGGCACCGCTGGAACCTCTTGTCTCAACCTTGATCGTATATCCGAGTTCCGCTGCTTTTTTCTCAAGTGCTTCTGCTGCCATATACGTATGTGCAATACCTGTCGGACATCCGGTCACTGCAAGAATCTGTACCCCTTTCGGTGTCTCAACCGGCTGCTCTTCTTTGGCATCTTTCTCGTTCTCTGCCTCATCGATCACGGCAAGGAACTCATCCACACTCTTGGCTTCCATCAGATTTTTGGTAAAATTCTCATCCATCAGCAATACGGATAACTTACTGAGCACATCCAGATGTACATTATCCTTTGTGTTTGGAGCTGCGATAAGAAACAGAATGTGAACCGGTGCTCCGTCTAACGAATCAAATTCCACACCGCCTTTTACGACCATTGCTGCAAGTCCCGGTGCATTGACTGCATCCGACTTACAATGTGGAATGGCAATTCCTTCACCAATTCCGGTTGTTCCTTCTTCTTCTCTCGCAAAAACACCTGCGCGATAGGTCTCAATGTCACTGATTTTTCCGCTTTTCGCCATCAAATCGACCATCTTGTTCAGGACGTCTTTTTTGTCGGTTGCAGAACCATTAAGTTCAATGCTTTCTGCTGCTAATAAATCCCTGATTCTCATTGAATCCCCCTCCTAAAATAAATTTTTGTTTTTATCAATTAAGGCTTCCACTTCAGCCTTTGTTGCCAGTTCCTCCGAAAAAGCACTTGCGCTTCCCGTGCAAAGTCCATAACGAAAAGCATCTGCGTAATTATGATTCTGCAGGTATCCATATACAAAACCCGCCACCATGGAATCTCCTGCTCCAACAGAATTAACCACTTTTCCTTTTGGTGCTTCACTGCGAAACTCCTGACCATCTTCTGTCACAAGCACTGCGCCATCTCCAGCCATGGAAACAAGTACATTTCGTGCACCTTTTTCCTGAAGCTTCTTTGCATACTTTACAACATCATCTTTTTCCGTAATGGTCTCGTGAAAAATTTCTCCAAGTTCGTGATTGTTTGGCTTAATTAAAAACGGATGATAAGCCAATACATTCATCAGCAGATCCTTGGTTGCATCTACGACAATGTTCAGTTTCTTGTTCTGCAAATGCTCCATAATATCCATATACATGGACTCTGGCATTGTATCTGGAATACTTCCTGCCAATACCAGGATATCTCCATCCTGCAGACCATCTAATTTCTCGTACAATTTCTTGATATCTGCCGATGCAATTGCTGGTCCCTGTCCATTGATTTCTGTCTCTTTCTGCGCACGAAGCTTTACATTGATTCGGGATGTTCCCTCAGCTACATGAATGAAATCAGTAGAAATTCCTTTTTCTTCCAGCAATCGAATAATCTCCTGACCTGTGAATCCAGCCATAAATCCCAATGCTGTATTCTCGCATCCGAGATTTTTCAGTACCATCGAAACGTTGATTCCTTTTCCTCCTGGAAAAATAATTTCCTTACTTGTTCTATTTACGATTCCTGTCATAAAATCATTAACTGTGACAATATAATCCAATGACGGATTAAATGTTACTGTATAAATCATTTATTTTACCTCCACAATGTTTTTATACTTTTTCAAAGCGGGTTTTTTTAACTCCGTTGTAATAATGGTAGCCTGCTCAAAATCCGCAAATTTTACACTGGACATCTGATCAAACTTACTGGCATCTGCCAATACATAACACTTTTTGCAGTTTGCCATGGATTTCTTTTTTACCATTGCCTCTTTCAACTCCGGTGTGGAAAAACCTTTGCTTACACTGATTCCATTGGTTCCCCAGAATCCTTTGGTAAAATTGTATTTGTCCAAAGTTTCCACCGCTTCCTCACCAACAATGGCCTCTGTCTGCGACTTAAATTCTCCACCAAGTATATATACCCGGCAGCCTTTCTCCGACAAAAGCTTCGCATGACTGATTGCATTCGTAACAAATACCGCCTTCGTTGTCTGAATGTGTTCAATCATCCGTTCCGTTGTCGTACCTGCATCGAGATAAACGAAATCTTCCGGCTTAATTAAGGATGCTGCATATTTTGCAATATCGCCTTTCTCACCAGCATTTAAAGCTTTCCGACTCATGACATTTTCATCATGTGTACTGATGGAAGGTCTCTTTGCAACTGCACCTCCGTGTACCTTTGTCAGCAATCCATTATCATCCATCGTATTCAAATCTCTTCGAACTGTGGATTCCGATGCATCAAGAGCCGTCATAAGTTCTTGCATCGTCGCACTGCCCTCAGTTTCTATTATGGACAATATTTTTGAAAATCTTTCCTCCGCAAGCATATACACCACTCCTTTTTCGTTCATAAACGTTCAAAACCGTTCATCTATATTTGTATTATATCGGTCAGCTTTTTCAAAGTCAATCATTTTCCGTCAAAATCATTCACAAAAAAGGTCTTATAAATTTGTGCATTCGCGACAAGGTACAGACACAGACATATCATGCAAAACATAAATATTTACTTTAAAAACAGTTAAATGCAAAATCAGAAACTTGCTATTACTATATAAAAAATATCAGAATCTCCAATACTTGCTTGTGTACAGAAAATCCTGATATTTTATAATCATTCAATGCTAACTACTATTTCATTTTATAATGCCTGTCATTTATAATGTCCATGATTCATAATGTCTATGGAATAAAACTTTAATTGTTAAAACTGTAAGTGGTCTATTTCATCATAATTTTTCAACATATTATAGCTTTCCAATTTATAAGATTTATTTGAAGGATAATTCAAATAAAAGGTATCTCCTATATAAAGCCCCCGGATATCATAATTATCCACATACAAATCACCACATGTCACATACATGTCATTCTTAATCTTAGGAACCTTTTTATCAAATTGCTTCACAAAATGATTGTTTTTCCAGGAATAAACATAATATCTTCTTCCATTATCCTGTTGCGCCTGTTCCCATTGCTCAACATTAAAACCAATCACATTCTTTTCGCTATCGACCAGCGCAGTCTTATAATTTTCTGCGGCACTACAATAATCTCCATCTATGTGAAGTGTATCGATAACCTTCAATTTTTCCGGATTGGATATATCAAACATTGTCAGCTTAATTCCCAGCTGTTCACCTGTCACAGCATTCGTTTCGTATCCAATTCCCAGAAGTTTATCTGTTCCATATGGATGCAGATAATCGGAAAATCCCGTGATTTTAATTTCACCTATTACTTTTGGTGTCTCAGGGTCTGATATATCCACTGCAAAAAGCGGATCCGTATTGTGATACGTTATAAAATATGCAATATTTCCAATATATCTGGCTGCATAAATTTCTTCACCATCTGCAATACCTGACAGTTTTCCTATAATTTTCATTTTATCATCCAACATATATAATCTGTTTTTGGATTGCTCATTCCATTCCGTCGTCAGAACACGAAGAATATTATTCGATTCTGAAATTGCAAAAACATCTGTTATTTCTCCTTTTACAGACTTTGATGCCACTCCAGACATAAATCCATCTTTATATTGGAATTTGGTAATATCAGTATAAGTTTCTCCCTTCTTATATTCTGTAGAATACAAATAGATTGCATCTGTTCCCATATAAACATTTACACCGGCATTCATGATCATCATCTGATCAACAATCTCTGTTGGCTTCTTTGTATTGACTGAAACTGCAATAAATTCGCTGTCGGCATGATCCTGCACATAAATGCATCCAGAAGGTATCTTCTTATCATTAACGAGCGGGATGACTTTTTCCTTATCCTTCATATAGGTTGTATCTTTATACCATAAACCTTTATTGGTAAATAAATATACAGTAGCCCCTACTTTTCTTGAATCTGTATAATATCCTTCGACAACTACGCTTCCTTCTAATCTGGCATTTTTCCGATCTGCTATATCGTATGTTTCAAGGATGCATTCCATTTTATCTGAAGAATATTTTTGCACTACAAGAAACAATTGATCACCATCGACATACATTGTCTTTATATAACCATCTTTTCCTAAATCCGGACATATTTCTCCTGATATATTCATCTTTTCGTTTCTAACATCTGTAATAACAATTTTATTTTCCTTTTGCACATATATATAACTGCCATCTGTTTTTACATAGTCACTTTCGTCAACACCATCTACCTGCAGATTCGTTTGTGAATAGCTTCCCTTTTTTGTGGTATCACTTGTAGCCGCCTGATCCTCTACTACATAAGTATTACTTTCATTCATACTTCCATCAGATGCAGCTCCTTCCTTATCTTTTCCACAATAAGAAACATATATATTGTCTGTATCCACGAGTTTGTAAACTTCTTCATAATTACTTGCAAGATGATATGTTCCAATATCATTTTTCTTCTCCAGGTAAGAATCTGCGGAATCTAACTGAGATTGATCGGCATCATTTCTGGTATTCTTATCCGCATCCTCGCAAGATGCTACTTGACTGGATGCATTCATCTCATCGTTTTGTATATTTTTGTCTGCTTCATTTCCCATTTGTCTTGTAATAACATTATAAATTCCAGCACTGCCGATTCCTATAACCAAAGCAATTGCCGCAGCGTATTCCACAATTTTTCTTACATTAAATTTTTTGTTCTTATGCTTTTCTTCATCCACTTTTACGTATTCTGATTTCTTATAATTTGATTCCCCACATAGTTTTCTTTCCTCTAATTTTTTCTTCACATTATCCGGATCAAGTGAAGTAGGAATTTGTATATCGTCTGCAGATTTTTCTATCTCTTTTAAAATATCATCCATTTTCTCTCAGTCCTTTCAGTTTATTTTCCAACTTTTTCATTGCTCTGCTTTCTTTTGAACGTACCGTATTATCATTCAATTCCATAATTAAAGCTATCTCTC
Source organism: uncultured Lachnobacterium sp. (assembly GCA_900552085.1). Taxonomy (GTDB): domain Bacteria; phylum Bacillota; class Clostridia; order Lachnospirales; family Lachnospiraceae; genus Roseburia. Next base: position 860 of record URYB01000039.1, on the reverse strand, counting down.
TTGTCTTATATCCGAAGAATATATGCAATCCTATAATCATGCGTTCCTCTGATGATAACTCCATGAACGCCTTCCGTACCTCATAGTGTTCTTCCTTAGAATGATCCCACATATCAATATCCTCATATAATATGTCTTCATGATAATATTCTCGCATTTTTCGTTTGCATTTATTTGCTACAATTTGGTACATCCAATTCGAAAATGCTTCTTCTTTTTTTAATTTTTTTATTCCTGTAAAAGCATCTGTCACAGCCTCACTTACAACATCTTCTGCATCTTGTTCATTTTTCAATGTATAAAGTGCAAAACGATATAATTTTTTATATACGGTTGTGTATAACTCTCCAAACGCTTCTACATCTCCTTTTTTTGCCTTTTTAATCAATAAGCGCTCTTTCATATTAAACTCTATAACTTTTTCTCCTTTCTGATGACGTCTTCATATTATAAGTGTCATATACTTTATATTTTGTTGCAATGATTTGCATTTTTTTATATAACAAAAAAGACCAGTGAAAATCACTGGCCTCATTCATAAAGGTGACTGACGGATTTGAACCGACGATCAGGGAGTTGCAGTCCCACGCCTTACCACTTGGCTAAGTCACCAAAACTCCCCGAGTAGGGCTCGAACCTACAACAACTCGGTTAACAGCCGAGTGCTCTACCATTGAGCTATCGAGGATTATTAGAAAAAGTATATTTTATTTCATTATACTTTCAAAACTTCATACAGTAAACATAACCTACATTTGATTAAGCCCTCGACCGATTAGTAACAGTCAGCTCCATGTGTTGCCACACTTCCACCTCTGCCCTATCTACCTCGTCGTCTTCAAGGGGTCTTACTTCTTTCG
>URYB01000038.1 GCA_900552085.1 uncultured Lachnobacterium sp. | reverse complement strand
TGAAACTGTCGAAGCAGGCAGTGGATGGCAAAGCACTTGTGGCCGGAGATATGACAATGACCGGACAGCAGCTGTTTCCGATGGGCGAGCTCATGTTTGAGGAACTGGTGGAAGTGTATAAAGAACAGGCGCGTATTCTTGCCGATGCCGGGGCGGATCTCTTTGTGGTAGAGACGATGATGAGTCTGCAGGAGTGTCGTGCAGCCGTACTTGCGATCCGTGAAGTATGTGATCTTCCGGTGATGGTGACACTGACTTATAACGAGGATGGACGTACGCTGTTTGGTACCCCTCCGGAGACAGCGGTTGTTGTATTGCAGTCGCTCGGCGTGGATGCGATTGGTGTGAACTGCTCGACGGGACCGATGGAGATGGTGCCGCTCGTAGAGAAGATGGCAGAGTATTCAACCGTTCCATTGATTGCAAAACCAAATGCAGGATTGCCGGAACTTGAAGGCAAGAAGACGGTATATCGCATGACCCCGGAAGAATTTGCCGAGGCAGGTGCTGCGCTGGTAAAAGCAGGCGCATCCATTGTTGGCGGATGCTGTGGAACGACAGAAGCGCATATCCGGGCGCTGGCGGATGCGGTCAGAGGCATGCAGATGCACCAGCCGCTTGCCACACACAGAAGAATACTGGCATCGGAACGTCAGAACGTGGAAATTACATTGGATGGCGGTTTTATCGTTGTCGGCGAGCGTATCAACCCGACGGGAAAGAAAAAGCTGCAGGCAGAGCTTCGCGAGGGCAAGCTGGATCTGGTCCGTGAGATGGCGATGGCGCAGGAAGAGAACGGCGCACGTATTCTCGATATCAATATGGGAATGAATGGTATTGATGAGAAGGAAATGATGAAGCAGGTCATCTATGAAGTGTCTTCGACGGTGGACTGCCCGCTGTGTATTGATACCAGTCATATTGATGTTATGGAAGAGGCATTGCGCATTTATCCGGGACGTGCACTCATCAACTCAATTTCCTTGGAGAGTGAGAAAATTGAGAAGATGCTTCCAATCGCAAAGAAGTATGGTGCAATGTTTGTACTTCTTCCGCTATCGGACGAGGGACTTCCAAAAGATGGTGAGGACAAAAAGCGCATCATAGAGACCGTGTATGACAGGGCGATGGCGATGGGCATGGCACATGAGGATATCGTTGTCGATGGTCTTGTTGCCACAATCGGAGCAAATCCGGAAGCTGCGAAAGAATGCTATGAGACCATTGCATACTGTAAGGATGTGCGCAAGCTTCCGACAATCTGTGGTCTGTCCAATATTTCGTTTGGACTGCCGGAGCGTATGTATGTCAACACAGCATTCCTTACGATGGCAATCTGTGAAGGCCTGACCATGGCAATCGCCAATCCATCCCAGGAACTTCTGATGAATGCTGCTTTTGCTTCGGACATGCTTCTTCACAGACCGGACAGTGACATCCGCTACATTGAGCGTATGAATCGTCTGGCAGAGCAGAAGGCAGAGTATGAGACCGTTGTGGTAAAGAAAACCCCGGCGGAAGGTACCGAGCAAAAAGAGAGCGGTGGTGCGGATGCAATCAAGGATCATCCGATTTTTACAGCTGTCCTCAAGGGAAGCAAAGGAACAATCCTCGATGAAGTAAAGAAAGCATTGGACGCGGGAGTGAAGCCGGATGCGATTATCAATGATTATCTGATCGCGGCAATTAATGAAGTAGGTATTCTTTTTGATAAGAAAAAGTATTTCCTTCCACAGCTCATTGGCAGTGCGAATACGATGAAGAAAGCAATCGATTACCTCGAGCCGATGCTTGAGCGCCGCGAGGATGCCGGCCAGATGCCGACACTTGTGATTGCCACAGTAGAAGGCGATATTCATGATATCGGAAAGAATCTTGTTGTGCTCATGCTCAAAAATTACGGATACAATGTCATCGATATGGGTAAGGATGTCCCTTGTGAAGATATTGTTGATACAGCGATACGTGAAGATGCTGCCATCATCGGGCTTTCTGCACTCATGACAACCACAATGATGCGGATGCAGGATGTCGTGGAAATCTGCAAAGCAAAAGGCTGCAAGAGCAAGGTGATTATCGGTGGAGCCTGCATTACGCAGAGTTTTGCGGATGAAATCGGTGCCGACGGATATTCCAAGGATGCGGCGGAGTGTGTGAAGCTTGTGGAGCGATTGCTGGCAAATTAGGAAGCAAATGGTTCTAAGTAGTACTAATATTTACCATAATTCAATTTTGGGACTATTTTTAGAAGGATACGATGTATTTTAAAAGATTAAAGTAGTACCTAAAGGCTTATAAAAAGTGTTTAGGTACTATTTTATGATAATGAGTTCTGTGATTTTACTCATAAAGTAGGACTAAAAATGACTTGGAACAAGTGATGGTCCTATTCCGCGCTTGTCATGGTGCTTTTGCGTGGAGAAAATGCTGATTTTTAAAAACCTTAAAAACTTATTTGAAAAAAATAAAAAAAGTTGTTGACATTTGTTCTTGTCCAAGATATAATAACGAAGTCGGTTGCGAGAGCGGCCAACACAAATGGGATCTTAGCTCAGCTGGGAGAGCATCTGCCTTACAAGCAGAGGGTCACAGGTTCGAGCCCTGTAGGTCCCATTATCAGAGAAATCTGGTACAATTCAATATGGCGAGGTGGCTCAACTGGCTAGAGCGTCCGGTTCATACCCGGGAGGTTGAGAGTTCGAGTCTCTCCCTCGCTACTACATGAGCTTGCGAAGTGTCGCAAGCTTTTTTAATGTATAGGAAATCCCACTGGAATTCTTTGGACATCAAAAGCAAGTTTACGCACACTTTTTTGCATAGGAAAGGATAGACATATGTTACGACCGAAAATTGGACTCGACTGGGACGATGTGACAGCCCCATTCAACAGTATCGCAATCGAGATGGCGAATGAAAAATACAACATGGATCCACCGCTTCGGCTGGAAGATATCACTTCCTGGGAGAATACGGGGCGTGCATCGATCATTAAAGAATTTTACAGCGATGAAAAGCTGTACGAGAAGCAGCTTGTGCCGGAGAAAAATAAAAAAGCAGTGCGCAAACTGATGGAGATTGCGGATGTATATTTTATTACAGCAGTTGCACCGGCTTTTATGGGCATCCGGGCCAGACAGATTCTGTCCGCATTCCCGGAGTTCCCACCGGAAAACATTATTCTGGGAAATGCCAAGAACCTGGTGCAGTTCGACATTATATTGGATGATGCGATCCATAATGTGCTGGAGACTCCGGCGACGTATCCGGTACTTATGCGTAAGCCGTGGAACTGGAAGATGACAGGACTTCTTTCTGTGAACGCACTGCCGGAATTTGTATCGCTTGTAAAGCAGATCATACATGCATCGCAATCGAAGGTCAGTCAAATTGAAGCACCTTCCGTACTTGCGCTTGTGGGCCCATCCGGTTCCGGAAAAAGCGAGATCACACGGCAGCTCTGCATGGACGAACGTTTTATAAGCCCGAAAACATACTGTACAAAGCAGAGTGAAAAGCATCATTATCTGACCGGGGAAGAATTCAAAAAGCAGAAGTTCTTTGAACAGACGATGTATGCCGGAGTAAAGTATGGAACGAAGAAAGAAGATATTCAAAGCGTACTGGATGAAGGAAAATTTGTAGTGATACCGCTGGATATGTGTGGAGCGATTGCCATGAAGCGGCATTTTCCAACTGTCATTATTTACATTGCAAAAGACAAAGAAGAGATGATCGCGGATATTGTGCAGTCGGATTTTTCGGTGGAGGAGAAAACACTGCGCATACTTTCGCTGGATGCAGAGAAGCGAAACCGCGAGATCTGCGATGTTACAGCAGATAATCGGGATGGAAAAGGAATGGAACGGATTATAAATCTGTTATAAATAAAACTTATAGCCAGCTATAAAAATAAAGAACTAACACTTTTCCTATGGAAATGGTATGATTTAAGCGAGTTAAGGGACGGACCTGAAAAGTCCTCCACATTGAATCAGAAAAAAGCTTTCAGGAAAAGGAGATTATAATTATGGCAAAGAAACATTACGCAGACAGAAATTTAAAATTTGAAACATTACAGTTACATGTAGGACAGGAAAGTGCAGATCCTGTTACTGACGCAAGAGCAGTTCCGATTTATCTGACATCTTCTTATGTATTCCACAACAGCCAGCATGCAGCTGACCGTTTCGGATTAAGAGATGCAGGAAATATTTACGGACGTCTGACCAACCCGACAGAGGACATCTTCGAGCAGAGAATCGCAGCTCTTGAAGGTGGTGTGGCAGCACTCGCTGTTGGATCCGGTGCAGCAGCACTGACTTATGCATTCCAGGCAGTTGCACATGCAGGAGATCACATCGTAGCAGCAAAGAACATCTACGGTGGAACTTACAACCTTCTGGCACATACACTTCCGGATTATGGAATTGAAGCAACTTTCGTAGATCCATTTGATTATGATGCAATTGAGGCAGCAATCAAGGACAACACCAAGGCAATCGAGATTGAGACACTTGGAAATCCAAACTCTGAAGTTGTAGATATTGAGAAGATCGCAGGAATCGCTCATGCACACGGCATTCCGCTTATCGTAGATAACACATTTGCAACACCTTACCTGGTTCGTCCGATTGAGTATGGCGCTGATATCGTTGTTCATTCCGCAACAAAGTTCATCGGTGGACATGGTACAACCATCGGTGGTGTCATCATCGACAGTGGTAAATTTGACTGGACAGCATCTGACAAATGGCCATGGTTAACTGAGCCAAACGTATCTTACCATGGAGTAAGCTTCGCAAAAGACTGCGCTCCTGCAGCATTTGCAACATATATTCGTGCAATCTTACTTCGTGATACTGGTGCAACAATTTCACCGGTACATGCATTCATTTTCTTACAGGGATTAGAGACATTATCTCTCCGTGTAGAGCGCCATGTAGAGAATGCATTAAAGGTAGTAAAATACTTAGAGAGCCAGCCACTCGTAGAGAAGGTAAACCATCCTTCTATTTCACAGGATCCACAGCAGCAGGAACTGTACAAGAAGTATTTCCCGAACGGCGGCGGTTCTATCTTTACATTTGAGATCAAGGGTGGTGCAGAGAAAGCACAGGAATTCATCGATAACCTTGAATTGTTCTCGCTTCTTGCAAACGTAGCTGATGTGAAGTCTCTTGCAATTCATCCTGCAAGCACAACACATTCTGAGTGCAACGAGGCAGAACTTTTAGATCAGGGAATCAAGCCAAATACCATCCGTCTGTCTATCGGTACAGAGAATGTAGACGATATTATTGAGGATCTTGACGAGGCATTTAAGGCAGTACAGTAAGCCAAAACCTAAGTAATAAATGTTCTCATTTTAGAACATCGAAATCCATTGAATTTCATATTCAAGGGGTATAGAATAATCCTTAGCTAATAATTAAATTATACATAGATAAGGAGAAATGAAATGTTTGGTTTTGGACAACTCATTGGTATTTTGAAGAAAAACCCGAAGAAAATCGTATTCACAGAGGGTAGTGATCCACGTATTTTAGAGGCAGCTTCCCGTCTGTTGGCAAGCAACTTCCTTCACCCGATTCTTGTTGGTGATGAGGCTGAGATCGAGGCCGCAGCAGAGGAATGTGGTTTCAATATCCGCGGTGCAGAAATTATCAATCCAAAGAATTTTGACCGCATGGAAGAGATGGTTGAGCTGTTCTGTGAACTTCGTAAAAGCAAAGGTGTGACACCGGAGCAGGCAAGAGGAATTCTTTCCCAGGCAAACTATTTTGGAACAATGCTTGTAAAGATGGGCATTGCAGATTCTCTGTTGGGCGGAGCTACTTACTCCACAGCAGACACGGTTCGTCCGGCATTACAGCTGATCAAAACAAAGCCTGGTAATACCATCGTATCCTCATGCTTTATTCTGGTTCGTCCATCTGCAACTGGTGAGAATGAAGTACTTGCAATGTCTGACTGCGCAATCAATATTCATCCGACAGAGGATGAACTTGTTGAGATCGCCGGTGAGTCCGCTGCATGTGCAAGAATTTTCGGCGTAGACCCTAAGGTTGCATTCTTAAGCTACTCTACACTTGGATCCGGAAAAGGCGAGGATGTAGACAAGATGCGTAATGCAGCACACAAGGCACATGAGAAATATCCGGAGCTCCCAATCGAAGGCGAGTTACAGTTTGATGCGGCAGTATCTCCAAGAGTTGCCCGCACAAAATGTCCGGATTCTGCAGTTGCTGGACATGCAAACACCTTTATTTTCCCGGATATCAATGCTGGTAATATCGGTTATAAGATTGCACAGCGTCTTGGAAACTTTGAAGCATACGGACCAATCCTTCTTGGCTTAAATGCACCAATCAATGATTTGTCTCGTGGATGCAACGCTTCCGAAGTATATTCTATGGCAATCATTACCGCAGCACTTGCATAAATAATATAACAAGCAAATAACAGGGGCACAGTACAGATCGTAGCGATTTGCGCTGTGCCCTGCTTTTTTGTATAATAATAACGGTTCAAAAGGTAACAATAAGTAAAATTAAATTTATAAAAGATAACAGGAGAAAAATAATGCGTGTAGGAATGGGATATGATGTACACAAACTGGTAGAGGGACGGGATCTGATCTTAGGTGGAGTTACCGTACCGCATACGCTTGGACTTTTGGGGCATTCTGATGCGGATGTGCTGGTGCATGCCATCATGGATGCGTTGCTCGGCGCGGCGGCATTGGGAGATATCGGAAAACATTTTCCGGACACAGACCCGCAGTATGCAGGAATTTCGAGCATGAAATTGTTGGAACATGTCAGAGATCTGATTGAAAAAGAAGGGTATGTGATCGAGAACATTGATGCGACCGTGATCGCACAGAAACCAAAGCTTCGTCCATATATTGAGCAGATGGAGCAGAACGTGGCAGATACACTTCGGATTGCGAAGAATCAGGTGAATATTAAGGCCACGACAGAGGAAGGACTGGGATTTACCGGAGCGCAGGAAGGTATTTCTGCCAATGCAATCTGTTCGCTGACCGGATTTTATGAGAGCAGCATGTTAGTGGGTGGCGGTGACCGGTGCAGCGGCTGCAGTGGATGCAGTCGCGGAAAATAAAAAGAGAAATACTGTCAAAAGCTTTGCTTTCTGCATAAACTATCACAGAGGATTTGAAAAAGCAGGAAGTGCATATGGGCTTTTGGAAAACAGTAAAAGAAGAGATCGCGATTATCCGGGAAAGAGATCCGGCGATACATTCCAATATGGAAGTATTTTTATATCCAAGTTTTCGTGTGATGCTCAGTTACCGGAGAGCGCACCGGCTGTATGAAAAAGGCCATTATTTTTGGGCGCGGTGGATTTCCCAGCGCGCAGCCAGAAAAAGCGGAATTGAAATTCATCCGGGCGCGCAGATTGGAAAGGGCCTGTTTATCGATCACGGAAGTGGTGTGATTATCGGGGAGACAACGATCATCGGGGATAACTGTACACTTTATCAGGGCGTGACTTTAGGAGGAACCGGCAAGGAGCAGGGAAAGCGCCATCCAACACTTGGAAATAACGTGATGGTCTCCGCAGGAGCGAAAGTGTTAGGCTCTTTTAAGGTGGGCGATAACAGTAAAATCGGCGCGGGTGCAGTTGTGATCAAAGAAGTGCCGGATAACGCGACAGTCGTCGGTGTTCCGGGGCGGGTGGTAAAACATAATGATGTCAGACTGCCACAGGAAGATATGGATCAGACGAATCTTCCGGACCCGGTGGAAGAAGAAATTGCCAAGTGGCGCAGGCAGACAAAGCAGATGCAGGAAGCAATTGCCCAGTTTGCTGCGAAATTTGAGCAGATATCCGAAAAAAATGCGGATTAGATATAGGATTTTTACCGGAAATATTGTAAAATAATAGGTAATACATTTAGAAAACAGAGGATGGAAAGATGGAGAATAAATTTCGCTTTTACAATACGTTAACAAGACAGATCGAGACAGTCATTCCTCATGAGGATGGAAAGATTGCAATGTATACATGCGGACCGACCGTATATCATTTTGCGCACATTGGAAATCTTCGCAGTTATATCATGGAAGATGTCCTCGAAAAAGGACTGCGCTATGTCGGTTATGATGTAAAACGCGTAATGAATATCACAGATGTCGGACATTTATCTTCCGATGCAGACACCGGTGAGGACAAAATGCTCAAAGGTGCAAAGCGTGAGCACAAGACTGTCATGGAAGTGGCAAAGTTCTATACAGATGCATTTTTCAGTGATTGTAAGAAATTAAATATCAAGAGACCGGATGTCGTAGAACCGGCAACCAATTGTATTCCGGAATTTATTCACATGATCGAAGTTTTACTGGAGAAGGGATATGCATATATTGCCGGAGGCAATGTGTATTTTGATACAAGTAAGCTGGACGATTATTTTGTATTTTCTTCCGCAGTAGAGAAGGAGCAGCTTCAGGTTGGTGTCCGCGATGATGTCGAGGCGGATGAGAACAAACGTAATGTCAATGACTTTGTACTCTGGTTTACCAAATCAAAGTTTGAGGATCAGGCACTGAAGTGGGATAGCCCATGGGGTGTTGGATACCCTGGATGGCACATCGAGTGCTCCTGCATCAGTATGAAGCATCTCGGTGAGTATATGGATATTCATTGTGGCGGTGTGGACAACATCTTCCCGCATCACACCAATGAGATTGCACAGTCCGAGTCTTACATTGGGCATAAATGGTGCAACTACTGGTTCCATGTGAACCATCTGAACGACCAGTCCGGTAAGATGAGCAAATCCAAGGGGGATTTCCTCACCGTATCGTTACTCGAAGAAAAAGGATACGATCCGGTTGCATACCGTATGTTCTGCTTGCAGTCACACTATCGTAAACCACTCGTATTCTCATACGAGAATCTGGACAATGTAGAGAGTGCATACGAGAAACTGGTAAAGAAGATTGCCGGATTCAAAGAGGAAGGAGAAGTTGATCAGAAGGTATTTGACGAGTATAAAGCAAAGTTTGAGGATGCAATCTGTAATGATCTGAATACTTCCATGGCAATTACGGTTGTCTATGACGTAGTAAAAGCCGATATCAATGATGCAACAAAACTTGCATTACTCAATGATTTTGACCGCGTGCTTTCACTCAATCTTACGACTGCGGGAGCAAAGCTTCTCGAAGCAGGCACTACGGCGGATGCAGAACTTGAGACTTTTATTAATGAGAAAATTGCAGAGCGTGCAGCTGCAAAGAAAGCGAAAGACTTTGCAAAGGCAGATGCCATCAGAGATGAACTTTTAGCAAAGGGCGTTGCAATTAAAGATACCCGTGAAGGGGTTGTTTGGGAGCTTGTTTAATGGAAAAAGGAATTGACGCATATATCAAGGAACAATTTGAACTTGCAGATGTGGATATCCGGACATATTCTCCCCTCACCCTTGCATATATTGGAGATTGTATTTTTGATTTGATCATTCGCTCGGTTGTGGTCGGAAAAGGAAATACCCGGCCGAACCAGCTGCATCAGCGGACCAGCAGCATTGTCAAGGCGCATACGCAGGCGCTCATCATAGAGTATTTAGAGCCACAGCTGACGCAGAAAGAAGCGGATATATACCGCAGGGGCCGCAATGCAAAATCCTATACGATGGCAAAGAATGCCACGATGGCGGATTATCGTAAGGCAACGGGTCTTGAGGCGGTAATCGGTTATCTTTATCTGACGGATCAGTTTGCACGTGCGGTAGAACTGACAAAGAATGCAATCGATGGATTGAAATTGTCCGTATAGTCAATACCGGATAGAGAAATAGAAAATCTATCTGCGGTGAAAGCAGAGAAAACAGGTAGAAAAGGAAAAATACATGGGATACGAAGAAAGTAAAATTGAGGGACGCAATGCGGTGTTAGAGGCATTTCGTTCCGGAAAGACAATTGATAAATTGTATGTGCTCGACGGATGCCAGGATGGACCGGTGCGTTCCATCACAAGAGAGGCGAGAAAACACGACACCATTATCAATTATGTGGCAAAAGAACGGCTTGATCAGATTTCTGAGACAGGAAAACATCAGGGTGTGATCGCGGTATCTGCCGCATATGAGTACGCGGAAGTGGAAGATATTCTTACTGCGGCAGAAGCAAAAGGCGAGCCGCCGTTTATCATTATTCTTGATGGGATCGAAGACCCGCACAATCTTGGTGCTATTTTGCGTACGGCCAATCAGGTGGGCGCACATGGGGTAATCATTCCAAAGCGCCGTGCAGTCGGTCTGACACCGACAGTTGCCCGCACTTCGGCGGGAGCTATCAATTATACACCGGTTGCAAAAGTGACAAACATCTCCAATACAATGAAGGAGTTAAAGGACAAGGGCATGTGGTTCGTATGTGCCGATATGGACGGAACCGTTATGTATGATATGGATCTGACCGGTTCGATCGGCCTTGTGATTGGAAATGAAGGGGAAGGCGTCAGCCAGCTGGTAAAAAAGAACTGTGATATGGTAGCATCGATTCCGATGAAAGGTGATATTGATTCATTGAATGCATCGGTGGCAACTGGCGTGCTGGCTTATGAAATTTTACGTCAGCGTATGAAAAAGGGATAATATCCGGGAAGGGAAGAGGATGTGTTACGACGCATTTTCCGATGAGGAACTGATTGCCAAATTAAGACGGGGAGAGGATGAAGTAACGGATTACATTCTTGAAAAGTATAAGCCTCTTGTGCGGAAACGCACGAATGCCATGTATCTGATGGGAGGCGAGACCGAGGATCTTATCCAGGAAGGGATGATCGGACTTTTTAAGGCGATTCGTGATTATCAGGAGGAGCGGGAAGCAAGCTTTTATCATTTTGCGGAGCTTTGCATTAACCGTCAGCTATACTCTGCGCTTCAGGCATCAAACCGCAAAAAGCATCAGCCACTGAATACGTATATTTCCTTTTCTACAGGGGAATCCGAGGATGGAATGAAAGTGGAGGATGCGTTACTTGGACAGTCGCAAAGCCCGGAGCAGCTCGTAATAGAAAAAGAAGTCTGGGAAGATTTTAAGCAGCGCCTGAATGGGCGGCTGAGTAAAATGGAGAATGAAGTGCTGGCATTTTATCTGGATGGAAATAATTATATACAGATTGCGCAGTTGATGAAGAAATCGCCAAAATCGATTGACAATGCATTGCAGCGTATTCGACAGAAAGTAAAACAGATGAAACAGGAAGAAAGAGGGTGAGGCTATGCAATTTTCAAGAGTCGGAAAACATACAATTCGCTGTGTGATTTCGGAACAGGAAATTCTGGATATGGGCTATACCATGGAAGAAATCATGAGCAACGGAGAACGGACACAGGAATTTGTGAATCAGATTTTTGATATGGCAGAGCAGCGTTTTGAGACGAAATTTGACATGGGAATTAAAACTGTCCGTGCAGATTTTATGTCGGATCATACGCTGGCACTCACTTTTTCGGAACATCCGGGATCGGATGAGATGATGGAACATCTGAAGGATATTGTGAATGGGCTTTTGAGTTCGATTCCACAGCAGAAATGGAAAGAACTGGGAGAAGCTGGCGCGCAGGAAAGTGCAGATGGGGAGCATCCGAGAGTTCTTGTGACAATCGTATTTCGCAGTATGGATATTCTTACGCGTTTTGCAAAGCTGGTCGTAATGGAAAACGTTCCATTTAATATGCTGTATAAATACGAAGACGCTTATATGCTTATTATGGATTTGTCAGAGGAAAACCAGGATAGTGTGAAGAGGCTTTCGGCATTGACGGACGAGTACGCAGATGATATTCAGGTAGGCGCGCAGCGGAAGGCGTTTATTGAAGAGCATGGAGAAGTGATCTTAAAAGAGAAAGCAATCGAGACTTTACAGCAATTATAAGAAAGAATTTTCTATACAAAAAAGTGTACATCCGACTTGCGTCGGAATGTACACTTTCTTTTTATGTATGTGTATTCTAACCTAAAATTTTGCGGATAGACTCTAATACACGATCGGCCTGGAATGGCTTTACGATGAAATCTTTTGCACCTGCCTGAATTGCTTCGATAACCATGGACTGCTGTCCCATAGCAGAGCACATAACACAGGTAGCATTTGGATCAGCGGCTTTAATTTCTTTGAGTGCCTGAATACCATCTTTGTTTGGCATGGTAATATCAAGTGTAACAAGATCTGGCTTCAATTCACCGTACTTTGCAACTGCTTCCACACCGTCAGCAGCTTCACCTGCAATTTCAAATCCACCCTTCGTTAAGATATCCTTGAGCATCATTCTCATAAATGCCGCGTCATCAACGATTAAAATCTTTGCCATTTATATTTCCTCCTGTTTTAAAATCTGTTTTACAATACTGACTGGATATAACTGTACCAATCTGCTGTCGATAAGATTATCAACAATCAAACGGAACGAAACTTTTACAATATCGTTTCCGTTACATAACTCTTCCGGAATTTCAAAGGTCTTTTGTTCGGTACAATTGATTAGTGGGAAACCAATGTCCGTAGGCTGTTGCAACAAAGACGCCATCGATGTTGCGATAGAACCACACATCTGGTTCATTGCCTCTGAGATCGCGGATAGTGTTAATTCGTCTATCTGCATGTTTGAAATGCCGGTGCCGTCCCCACCCATCATAAGGTTTGCGATAATCAAAGCATCGTGTCTGTCAAGCACCATTAAATTTGTTCCATCCAATCCCTTCGTGTATGGAACTTTGATAAGAATAGTATCATCATCCCCAAGCAGTCCCTCTTTTGTTAAGACTTCGACTTTGGGAGTTGTGATATTGGTTGGCCGGTTTATGATCATGCTCAGCGCGGTTGCAGCAGTACCAGTGCAGATATTTGCAATCTCGCCGATGATGTCAGCCTGTTCCAGTGAAATACTCTCCATATACTTTCCTCCATAGTACCTATTTCCTAATAGTAATTATAGCAAATATCTACCAATAAGGAAAGAAAATATTCGTTTTTTTTCAATTATCATTGGTATCATACCACAGATATGGTAAAATTGAAACAGCTAAAAACTAAAAAGCCTATAAATAAAGGAGATAGCATATGGGAGAGACAGAATATCAGGAAGCCTTAAAACTTGGTAAAAAAGAATATAAGTCCTGTGTCTATCGTGGACGTTTTCCATATCTTCCGGTTTTGGATGATATTCTTTCGAGAGAGGATATCCGGACAGAGCAGAATATGGGATTGATACAGATACCGTTGGATTTTGTTGTGGGTACTTCTACCATGGGACGTACAGTTTCTTTTGCATCGAATTTTATGCCAATTCTCGGAGAGAATACAGAGTTTGCCATCAAATGGGCTAATTTGTCGGATGCCCAGGTAAATGAAGGAATTCGAGATCCGATTGTTGCTTATGAATATATGAACCGCTACTATGTTGTAGAGGGAAATAAAAGAGTCAGTGTTTTAAAATATTTTAAAGCGGATTCGATTGTCGCAAATGTGACACGTAAAATTCCGAAATATTCTGAGGATGAGGCAGTCAAAGTATATTATGAGTATATGAAATTTAATGAAGTGACCGGACTGTTCAATATCGAATTTTCTAAATTAGGATTGGCGCAGGAATTGTTAGAACTTACCGGGTGCACGACGCGGTGGGATGATGATATGCGTCTGGAATTCAATAGTCTGCTCCTGCATTTTACGAGAGCATATGAGTTTCGTGGCGGGCAGAAGCTGCCGATTACAGGGGGGGATGCACCGACCGCGGTTATCAAAATCTTTTGG
>URYB01000037.1 GCA_900552085.1 uncultured Lachnobacterium sp. | reverse complement strand
TGTAAATCGCTCGTCATCATAATGCGCATGTGTCTCAAATATCATGAAAAATGTTCCTCCAGCATATCTAATTCCTCGATGTCAATGCAGTTTGGAATCGTATTTTCAATGACTGCTTTGCGACACGCCTGATACTCCATCCACATGACCCTGTCGTTTTCTTTTTTCTAAACACAAACGTCTCCCCCCCCCCCACCCACCCACATCAGATATACATTGCATCCCTGCCGGTCCGTATATGGATGCTCATGAAATTCGGAAGTGACAGTGACACGCTTTTTGCCACAGAATATCAAGTCCTCTTCCTTTGCGGTCACGCCAAGTTCCTCGCGAAGTTCCCGCAAAGCGGATGGTACATAATCCATTCCTGCCGGGATATGTCCTGCACTGGAAATGTCATAACACCCCGGAAAGGAATCCTTCTCCATGCATCGTTTCTGCAGGAGAAGTTCGATATTTCCACCCTTTTTGCGCGCGATCCACAGGTGCGCCGTGCGGTGCTGGATGCCTTCCCTATGGGCAGTCTTACGTTCTACCGTTTTTCCGGTAGGTATTCCATTGTCATCTACAATATCAAGGATTTCCATACGCGATCCTCCTGTTTTATCTGTTATGCGATCTCAGCTCCTGATGGCATTGGTTTCTCCGGTGTCATAAGTGACAGCTCGCCATTCTCATCCTCTGCACAAAGCAGCATTCCTTCGGATAAAACGCCTGCAAGTTTGGCTGGCTTTAAATTCACAAGAACCATAACTTTCTTTCCAACCATCTCTTCCGGTGAATAATCCTTGCGGATTCCGGATACGATCTGCTTTACCTGAGAACCGATCTTTACCTGGGAGCAAAGAAGTTTCTTGGATTTTGGAACTGCTTCACAGGAAAGGATTTCACCAACCTGGAACTGAAGCTTCATGAAATCATCAAATATAATCTCATCCTTTGGTTCAATATCGATTGCAGCTTCCTCTGCTGCATCTGTGTCACCGTTTAATGCCTTCTGTTCCTTTTCATACTCCTCTTTCTGCTTTGCCTGAATTGCCTCTACCTTAGGCATAATCTCTTTTGCATCAAGTCTGGCGAACAGGATTTCCGGTGTCTCAGTTACCTTTGTTCCGTTTGCATACAGACCGAACTTATCAAGGTCATCAAAATCACGCAGACTGGTAGAAAGCTGTGCTGCAATCTTCTCTGCTGTCTCCGGAAGGAAGGAATGAAGCAGGCTTGCACCGATCGTAATGGATTCTGTCAGATTATAAAGAACCTCTGCAAGACGATCCTGCTGTGCCTCGTCCTTTGCAAGTACCCAAGGTGTTGTCTCATCAATGTATTTGTTGCAACGGCGGAACAGTGCAAATACTTCGGAGATTGCATCTGCCACACGAAGTTTCTCCACCTTCTTGGCAATGCGGTCTCTTGTTCCTGTTACAACTGCTTTAAGATCTGCATCTGCTTCTCCGGTAACGCCTGTTGACTTTACAACACCATCAAAATATTTATTGCTCATGGAAACGGTACGGTTTACCAGATTTCCCAGAATATTTGCAAGATCGGAATTGTATCTTTCGATTACCAGATCCCATGTGATGACACCATCATTTTCAAATGGCATCTCATGAAGTACAAAGTAACGTGTTGCATCCACGCCAAACAAATCTACCATATCATCTGCATAGATTACGTTTCCTTTGGACTTACTCATCTTGTCACCGCCCTGCAGGAGCCATGGATGACCAAATACCTGCTTCGGAAGCGGAAGATCAAGTGCCATAAGGAATATCGGCCAGTAAATCGTGTGGAAACGTACGATATCCTTACCGATGAGATGTAAGTCTGCCGGCCAGTTTTTCTTAAACAGATCACTTGAGCCATCCGGATCGTAACCAATCTTTGTAATATAGTTCGTCAAAGCATCCAGCCATACATATACGACATGCTTTGGATCGAAATCTACTGGAATTCCCCAGCTGAAAGATGTTCTTGAAACGCACAGATCCTGTAATCCCGGAAGAAGGAAATTATTCATCATTTCGTTCTTTCTTGAAACCGGCTGAATAAAATCCGGATGTGTATTGATGTAATCGATCAGACGATCTGCGTATTTGCTCATTTTGAAAAAATATGCCTCTTCTTTTGCAGGCTTTACTTCACGTCCACAGTCCGGGCATTTGCCATCAACAAGCTGTGACTCTGTCCAGAAAGACTCACAAGGGGTACAGTACATTCCCTCATAAGATCCTTTGTAGATATCTCCCTGGTCATACAGTTTCTTGAAAATTTTCTTTACACACTTCTCATGATCTTCGTCCGTTGTACGTACAAAATTATCATAAGATGAGTTGACAAGATCCCAGATTCTCTTTACCTCTGTGGATACTTCATCAACAAAAGCCTTCGGTGTGATTCCGGCAGCTTCTGCCTTCTCCTGAATTTTCTGTCCGTGCTCGTCAGTTCCTGTCTGGAAATAGACATCGTAACCTTCTGCACGTTTGTATCTTGCGATTGCGTCCGCAAGAATGATCTCATATGTGTTTCCAATATGCGGTTTGCCAGATGTGTAGGCAATCGCAGTTGTCATGTAATATTTTCCCTTATTTGCCATGATTTTGCTCCTTTTTTTATAAATGTAAAAAAGCCCGTCTTCCGGAAATCCAGAAGACGAGCTATAATCCCGTGATACCACTTCTATTCACTGATACCCAACAATATCAGCCTCATTGTCCGCTATAACAGGCGGTCCCGTCAGAGCCTAGCCTTTGATCGCTCATGCATTCATCTCCAGTTCGTCTCTGCCACTCCAAAGCCATCTTCCATCCGCTTTCCCTCATTTCCTCTCAGCCTTCCCGGAAATTTCTCTGTAAAGATTCTGCTGATGTACTCTCTTTTTCCCAGTGTTTTCTATATCATAGTATATCCAAATAATAACCGATTCATTCGAATTTGTAAAGTGGCGAGAGCATAAAGTTCTATCATTTCGATGTTTTCTCTACTTCTTCATACAGATCACCCGCTACTTCCTTTAATTTTTCTTTTTCTTGTTCACTCAAGGTTTCATCGTATACATTATCCTTTATTTGCTGTTCCATATTCTGCTGTTGTACAATATCATCATAGTTGTTATTCTCAGAATAGCCTCATTTCATTGTCTCTCATAAGTAATGTCATATATTCCACCTTTCCTGATCATCTATCTCATGCAAATATACACAACATACAGCACATACAACAGCACCATGATCAAACCTTCGCCACGCTTGATTTCTTTCTTCGTCCAGGCAAAAAGCCATACAATCAAACTGAACACAAGAAGAATTACAATATCAATCACATTCTCGGTAAGGAACGCCATCGGGCTGATTGCGCCTGCAATACCCAAAACAAACAGGATATTAAATACGTTAGAACCGATTGCATTACCCAATGCCATATCGACTTCATTCTTACGGGCTGCAACGATGGAAGTCACAAGCTCCGGAAGCGAAGTTCCGACAGACACAATGGTCAATCCGATCAATGTCTGGCTCATTCCGAATTTTGCGGCGATATTACTTGCACTGTCTACGACCACATCGCCACCTATAATAATTCCGACCGCTCCGATTACAATGAATAAAAGGCTCTTCCATACCGGCATAATTTTGATTTCCTCTGCCGCCTCAATTTCTTCACTTGCAACCGCATTTCCTTCCTTGCTGGCTTTCATGGCACTGCGGATCATAAGTCCAATAAACCCCGCAAAGAGAATAAGGAAAATGGCACCATCTGCATGTCCCAATGACATTGGTCCGATCACGCCCAGAATCAGAAGCAAAATAGCGCAGAATACAGAAAACGGAAAATCCCTTTTTAAAGTTACCTTGTTGACCGCTACCGGTGTCATGATTGCACACACACCAATTACCATCATAAGGTTAAAAATATTTGATCCAATTACATTACTGACGGCAAGTGCATTTTTGTCTGCAAGGGAAGCAGTCACGGATACGGCTGCCTCCGGGAGAGATGTTCCCATTGCAACAATCGTCAGTCCGATAATAATGGACGGTACTTTAAACTTCTTGGCAATACTTGAACTTCCTTCAACAAAAATATCTGCCCCCTTTACAAGAAATACAAATCCAATTACCAGAAATAATATTGCCAGTGGCAATGCGCAGTTTGTAATAAACTCTGTCATAATAATCTCCTTTTTTCGTTCTGTCCTCTATACTCCAATTCGTTAGAATGGAAGTATGCCCAAATGCTCGAGAAGTATTTTTAATCCAATCAGAATTAAAATAATTCCTCCTATAATCTCCGCCTTCTTTTTGTAACGTGTTCCAAAGAAATTGCCTACGATCACGCCCACAATAGAAAGTACAAATGTGGTGCAGCCAATGATTACAATTGCTTCTATGATCGGTGTATCAAGAAATGCGAATGTGATTCCTACCGCCAGTGCATCGATGCTTGTCGCTACTGCCAGAAGAAACATTTCCTTATGATCAAGTGGCTGATCCTTTTTTCCCACTACCTCATGATCTCTGTCACGAACGGCTTCCACTACCATCTTTCCACCGATACATACAAGCAGAATAAATGCGATCCAATGATCGATCGAGGTAATATACTGCTGGAATCGGATTCCGAGAAACCAGCCGATCAATGGCATCAGCGCCTGAAATCCTCCAAAATACAAACCGATGGTAAATGCTTGCTTTTTGTTGATTTTCTCCATTCCAAGTCCCTTGCAGATTGATACTGCAAAAGCGTCCATGGACAAACCAACGCCGATCAAAAACAACTCGATAAATAGTGCCATGCGTCTTCTCCTTTTCTCCTAGTGTCTCTTTTGTAGTCCATAACATACATCCTGTGTGCTTTTTACATAGCAATTCCGTCCTTTTAAACAAACAAAAAACTCACGCATACAAAGATAGATTACCTCTATCATTGTATACATGAGTCTCATTCTTTAAGATTTGCCAGGTCATACGACCGGGACTGTTGACAAACCACACTGTGTGCGAACTACTCCCTCACATGGTGCCTTATAAAATTTACAAAGCGTTATGCTGCCACCTGTTTAAATGGCTTTCTAAAAGAATAACAGAGAGGCAAACAGTTAGTCAACACGAACTTCTAGTTTGCTGCAATTACCTTTGCAAACTTCTTCTTTCCACGTTTTACAACCTTTCCTTCGCCAGCAAAATCATCCAGTGTATAGGTTGTGCTGATGTCTGTTACTTTCTCTCCATCGACACTGACTCCACCCTGCTGCACGCCTCGACGTGCCTCGGAACGGCTCTCGCAAAGGCCGGCTTTTACTAATACCGCCATGATATCCATTGTTCCGTTTGCGAAATCGTCTGCACTCACCTCGATCGTAGGCATATTAGCAGATGCACCTGCTCCTGAGAACAATGCATGAGAAGCTTCTTTCGCTTTCTCTGCCTCTTCCTCACCGTGTACCATCTTGGTAAGCTCGAATGCAAGAATCTCTTTTGCCTCGTTCAGCTGTGCGCCTTCCCACTTGTCCATCTCATCAATCTGCTCAAGTGGCAGGAATGTCAGCATACGCAGACACTTTAATACATCTGCATCCGATACATTTCTCCAGTACTGGAAGAAATCAAATGGGGATGTTTTGTTTGGATCAAGCCATACGGCACCGGACTGTGTCTTTCCCATCTTCTTTCCTTCGGAATTCAAAAGCAGATTGATGGTCATGGCATATGCGTCTTTTCCAAGCTTACGACGGATCAGCTCGGTGCCACCAAGCATGTTGCTCCACTGATCATCTCCACCAAACTCCATGTTACATCCATATTTCTGGAATAAGGTATAGAAATCGTAACTCTGCATGATCATGTAATTGAATTCCAGGAAGCTTAATCCCTTCTCCATACGCTGCTTGTAGCATTCTGCGGTAAGCATACGGTTTACAGAGAAATGCGCACCAACTTCACGTAATACATCTACATAATTTAAATCCATCAGCCAGTCTGCATTATTTACCAGCATTGCCTTATCTTCACCAAACTCGATGAAACGGCTCATCTGTTTCTTGAAGCACTCTACATTATGATTAATGGTCTCTTTTGTCATCATCTGACGCATGTCGGTACGTCCGGACGGATCACCGATCATAGCGGTTCCGCCACCAATCAGTGCGATTGGTTTGTTTCCTGCCATCTGAAGACGTTTCATAAGGCAAAGCGCCATGAAATGTCCTACATGAAGGCTGTCTGCTGTCGGGTCAAAGCCAATGTAAAATACGGCTTTTCCATTATTGATTAATTCTTTGATTTCTTCTTCGTCGGTTACCTGGGCAATGAGGCCGCGGGCAACTAATTCGTCATATACTGTCATTTTGTTCCTCCTCATTTTCTGTCCAAAATTGAATTCACGTGGCTATGATTGCTGATTTTGTACTCCGGTTCATTACAACCAAGAGACTGTAAAAATTTGAAATTACCACTTCACATCATGACACAACCGGTGTCAATTCGCCATCCGGGCGAAGTGCCACCTTTCCCATACATCCCTGTACGGGAATTGCTGAATATCAATCAAATTTTAACACTCTCTAAGTTGCATGAAAGTCGCCAAAATCAGCAATCATAGCCACGTGAATTCTTCTTTTCGATATAAATTTCGTCGCATAGAAAGGTTTTCCCGTTGGAATTCCAAAGAAATTTCCTATACATACAGTAAAAAAATCCCCTCGTCCTACACATAAGGACGAGGGGGATTACTCGTGATACCACCTTAATTCGTAAATTGCTCACGCAACTTACCTCCATGAGTGTCCGACAACACTCCAGTGCTCTTAACGTGCACCACTCCGTCACAGCCTACTGACCTAATCCTGCGTTCGGTGTGAAGCTCAGAGATGTATTCCCATATCTGCTTTCTGTGCGCCTCTCATCACCCGGCTGCTTTCTGTGCATTCCACAAATCGGTACTTGTTCCCGTCTACGCTTTCAATGCTTCAATTGCATTTATTATAGACATTGTCCGGTGGATTTGTCAACCGTGTTCCAATACAAATTCTACTATTAAATTCCTCTGTTTTTCCACTTATCTATGCCAGAAACATTTCCAGATTTTCACTCAGTTTATTGGCCACTTCGGTAAGATCTTCCATCAGAGTAGCAAGTCCCTGCATTTCTGTCTCTTTCTGATTGA
Source organism: uncultured Lachnobacterium sp. (assembly GCA_900552085.1). Classification (GTDB taxonomy): domain Bacteria; phylum Bacillota; class Clostridia; order Lachnospirales; family Lachnospiraceae; genus Roseburia. The sequence continues at coordinate 6,772 of URYB01000037.1, read as the reverse complement.
CATTCATAATGTTAGTATTCAGTTCATCAAAGATCTTCTTTGTCTTATCAACACTCTCTTCCTGTTTCTTTAAAGTCTCTTCAATAATAACCATCGCCTTGACAATACCTTCGGTCTTATCGACGAGTTTCTGAATATTCTCACCAATTTTTGCTGCGGAATTATTCGACTGTTCTGCAAGTTTTTGAATCTGTTCTGCCACGACCGCAAATCCCTTGTCTGCTTCGCCTGCTCTGGCAGCCTCAATGCTGGCATTTAATGCCAACAGGTTCGTCTCTTCTGCGATATCTGTAATATATTCCGTAACACTTTTAATTTGCTGTACAGAATCATTGGTAACCATTACCTGCTGACCGATATCCTTTGCAGTCTCCTGCGAATTACGACTGCTCTGTAAGAGTTCTTCCAGAATCTCCTGACTCTCTCTTGAAGAATTTTCCATATCATTTGACAGCGTACTGATATCGCTGATATGATCCAGCATCAGATTGATTGCGGAATTCGTTGTTTCTACATCTTCTGTTGCATTACGTGTATCTTCTTTTTGTGTATTGGCCGTTGTACTGATCTGATTGATATTCAGACTCGTTTCTTTTGCCGCTGCGATAACACGATCCGAAGTAACATTCAAATGTTCCACTGCCTGTTTCAGCTTCTCTGTTCCACGATGCGTCTCCGATAAAAGATCTGCAATCTTAACACGAAGCTTTTCGGTACCCTGTGCAAGTTCTCCAAATTCATCTGTACGCTTAATCCGAATCAGACGTGCATCCGAGAAATCGCCCATAGTAACTTTCAATAACACTCTTCTCACGTCATGCAATACTCTGGTCAAAGAGCCAATATACACAAAGATAAAAAGAATTACCGCAACCAGAATCACACAGGAAACCGCCACACTGATGAGAATATATCTCTGAACCATACTGTTTAATCCATCTGCTGACTGCGATGCCATCATTGCACCAATGATACTGCCATCAGTCTTTAACGCATAATCTCCGTATCCCTGACTCTGGTACAAATTCAATGCCGCAATTGCACTGGAATACAGACTGCTTTTTGTCTCTTTATACATACCGTCTTTAAACTGTGCCAGACCAAGTACCAGGGATATGACGGTAAGAAGCACCATAGGTATGCAGCACAGCGTCAACATTTTCTGCTTAAACCCGAATTTTATCTTCATTCCGTCTCCCCCCTTACATAGACTCTTTCGTAATGACAGCAACACCCGTATCCGTCTTTGTATTTGTATCTGTATACTGTCCTTCCAATGCTGTCATTGGCTGATCCGGCATAATGATCTCGGGTGTTGTCTACATACCACATCCAATCATCATCAATCCCAAGCAAATACAACAAATCATAACTGGTGCTTTTCTCATCTGTATTACCTTGTATGGTATTGTTTTCTACAACATTTCCTTTATTAAGCATAACGATTCGATCGCACATTTCTTCTACATCTTCCATGCGGTGGCTGCTAAAAAGAATCGTTGCACCTGACTTCTTTAAATCAAGAACCGTACTTTTAAAAAGCTCAATATTGACCGGGTCTAATCCACTAAACGGCTCGTCCAGAATTACAATCTGCGGCTTATGAAGAATCGCACTGATAAGCTGAATCTTTTGCTTATTTCCTTTGGATAACGTCTTGACCTTTTTATTCAGATAACCCGGAATTTTGAATTCTTCCAAAAGCTTTTTTATTTCAGTGAAGGCTACTTTTTTATCCATACCATTAAGCATCGCAAAATATAATAACTGATCCTTAACTACAGCATTCACATACAATCCTCTCTCCTCTGGTAAATATCCAATGGACACCTTTGCCTTTCGAATATCTATCCCATCAAACGTAATGCTTCCTTCTTCGGGTTCAATGATTCCCATAATACTTTTAATGGTGGTGGTCTTTCCTGCACCATTCCTGCCTAAGATTCCAAGAATCTTCCCATTTTCAGCTTCCAATGAAACATGATTAAGCGCTTTAAAATCACCATATGTTTTTGTCAGATTTTCGATTTTCAGCCCCATATTATAAACTCCTTTGTTCAAGCATTTTCTTGTGTGATTCTATTCTATTCCTCTGTTTTCAAAAAGAAAATGAATTGCTTTTATGATACACATAGCCGTCTCTTTTTTTTCGCTTCGTACAAATAATGAACATTATGTGCAGAATAAAAATTGTATAAAATCAAAAAACCCGGAAAAGAAGAGACAGCAATTTACTATTTCTCCCTTTCCGGGTTTCTCTATTTTGTTTATTCGCCTGGTTGATTCAGTAACGTGATCGATTCCTTTTTCAACAACCGTTTCATCGGTATGTAAGTAATCATGTATCCAATGAGCAAAAGCAGAATTGCGATCAGAATCCAGATTCCCCAATGAATTGAAAAGCATTGAAATCCTTCTGCTTTCGCAATACTGCTAATTTTTTCATTGATCAGTCTTTTTACTCCACAGGACAGTAGCACAGCCAGCACCACAGCACTTCCATTTATAATTGTATTTTCTAGAAGATATATATTGCAAATATCCTTATTACAAATTCCAATTGCTGTGTAAATTCCGATTGTTTTGCGCTCGCCTTTTACATTATTGGTCAGATATGTAATCAACGTAATCGCTATCAAAATAAAAAGTACCATATAAATGCCGAGCCATAATGGAAGCAGATTTTTGGTCACTTCCCCATAACCATACAATTGTTCACAGACCATATCATCTGCGTATATGCCTGATTTTTCCAAGTGTCTTATCGTATTCTTAGGATTCGTTCCCATAGATGTCAGAAAAGCATCACAGGCTGCATAATGAAAATAATCCTGCATCACATTTTGAAATACATCATCTGTGACAATTATATTTCCATAATCATCTTCCAGAGAGTTCTCATCATAAATTCCAACAATAGAAATGTTCTGTCCCATATACTCTGATAAATTTGGAATTTTGGCATACTCTCCTACCACTTTTTTCCCATGCAGATTTGGAATCCGGATTTCTTCCGGAAGATATCCATCATACTCATCTTTTATTTTTTCAGCCATTTCTGATGAAATCAGAACCTCATTTGAGGCCATTGGCATCCTGCCAGACAATAACTTGCAATTTTCCTTCTCCAGGTATTTTACACTACCGAATGTTTCAATCTCATATGCAAAAGAACTTTTGTCGGCTGCCACACTAATATCCGCACCTTGCAGATTGTAATATTTTTCTTCTTTTATTTTCATATCCGAAGTTAAGATTACATACGCATTGCTTTCCGGCAATTTCGCCGAACTGATTCCGACTACGGTATATGTATTCTGCCCGATGCTTACCGCATCTCCGATTGCAACGGTATCGGCAAGTGCATGACTAATTACAATCTCACTTTCATTCTCCGGTGCATTTCCCTCCAATGCGGAAGACAGCAATACCTGCGATGTATCTACATACACTTCCACATCTTCTGTCTCCTCCGTCTCAGGGATTTCAAGGGTCTCCTCTGCATACTCTTTTACAATGGCATCTCCCACCTGCTTTTGTAATAACTGATAAAGCGTTTTCCCGCTCTGCATTTCGCCATAAGAATTTCCTGCATATTTAAAGCGGACCGCATCGTATTTTCCCGCCTCAACATAATTCACGACCGACTTATCATAATTATTTCCAGCCACAAGATTTACGGAAAAAAGCATCGTATTGATAACGGCAATCACAAGAATCATTAACGCAAATTTTGTTTTTTTCTTTTTAATATTTGCTATTACTTTTCGACCTATGTTCTTTATTCCAAGCGATTTTCCAGTTGCACCTTCACCACTCCAATGAACCTTTTCCCTTTCCTTGTCCTCCATCGGAATCTTTCTGACCGATAAGTCAACCGAAACTTCCTCTCTTCCCTGAAGAAAACACTCCAACTCCTTTTTTATATTAATGTCTTTGAATCTTCCATGTATCTTCTGATTCTCATGCGAAATGGAAATCTCATATGGCTGTTCATATAGCTTTTTTAAGTCACGGTTGTCAATATCCCCCACAACGTTTCCATCCGACAACGTGATAATGCGATCTCCATACTTTTCGGCAGCAACTGCATCATGCGAAATTAAAATAACAAGACAATTTTTTGAAATTTTGTTAAACAAGTTCAAAATATTCTCTGTATTCTTTTGGTCAAGATTTCCCGTAGCCTCATCTGCCAGCAATACCTTCGGCTTTTTGATAATTGCTCTGGCAATCGCAATTCTCTGTCTCTGCCCCGCGCTCAGATCACAGACTTTATGATTTTCATATCCCTGCAATCCCACATAAGCAAGTATATCTTCTATCCGCTTTGCATACTCCGTCTCAGATATTTTCTGAATTTTCAGCGGCATCAACAGGTTGTCTCTTACTGAAATGTCCTCTATTAAGTTATAACTCTGGAAAACTATTCCTATCTGTGTATTTCGATACCAGCTCCATTTGTTATTATCGCCTGCCTGCAATTTCTGATCATCATAATAAACATCTCCACTTGTAGCATAATCCAGGCCGGAAATAATATTCATCAACGTCGTTTTACCACTGCCGCTAATTCCATTAATGAATACAAAACCTCTCTTGCCAAACGCAAGAGTCACATCATTTAACGCCGCTTTATCCTCTTTTGCATTTGGATATATTTTACATATATGTTCAACTTTAATCATTTTTTCCCTCGTTGGATTCGATGCACTGTTTGATGCTCTCCAATATACTCTGATATAATGAATTCGGATTTTTTTCTAAATACTGATTATCATCTTCTGTCCATACTCCAAAATAATTTAACCGGTCACCTTCCCATATAATTTCGCCAAGGCTCCAGTCCGTATCCTGATAATCGATATCGTCCTTGTATTTTTGGAATAATTTTAATTTTTCCTTTCCAATATAAAAGAAATTAAAATTCTTTTTCTGTTCGGTCAATGCCATAATCTCTTTTATATCGTTCTCTTTTAGATCCGTCGTTCCATTCAGATCATTGATAATAAGATACACATAATCTGCATCAAGATTTATCTTTTCCATATCTACATCGGCAATCTTTTCATAATGTAATTCTTTTGGAAAATTGATATCTTCCCCATATAAATACATCTTGAAATCTACCTCATCATTGAGATACGAAACTTCTTCACTATAATCATTTTCATTCTCCGGTAAGTAGGACAAGACCGTCCTGTAAATTGATAAACCAATAATCGCTACAGCCAGCACTGCAACAATTCCACCTATTATTTTTTTCATGATTGTTCTCCTGTTATGCTGTAATTCATATACAAGTTCAACTTTTTTCCTCTTTCCCCTCGTTGGACTCGATGCACTTTTTTACTGCATCTAAAATATCCTGATATAATAAATTGGGATTTTTGTCCAAATAGTTGTTTGTATATTCTGTCCAAAGACCATAATAGTCTATACGGTCTCCATACATAACCACACGGCCGATGCTAAGATCCTCATTCTGAAAATCCAGATCTTCGTTATATTTTTTAAATAATGCAAGTTTTTCTTTCCCGATATAAAAATAATTGAAGTTCTTGTATTTATTTGTTAATTCTATAAGACTTTTCGTATCATCATCTGAAAGTTTTGTCTTTCCACTTAAGTCATTTATGATAAGGTACACATAATCTGCATCTATATTGTCAGCCTCCAAATTTAAATTGTTTACCTTTTCGTATTTGAATTCTTTTGGGAAATTAATGTTATCTCCATACAAATACATTTTAAAATCTATATCCTCATTCAGATATGAAATTTCCTCACTATAATCATTCTCATTTTCCGGCATGTAAGATTGTATGACCCTTGAAGCAGCAAAAACTATTAATAGAATGGCTATTATCGCTACTATTGCACCTGTTATTTTTTTCATTTCCGGTTTTATCCTCTCTGTTATTTCTTTTAAAATTTGAATGTATATTTCCGTTTAGCCTTATTTTTTTTTCACATAATCCACACACACATATCCTGGACTACAGTTTTTCTTTTCTGCTGCTCCAAATCTTGCTTCATAATTTACATTGAAAGTAATAGTATCCTTTTTACTTGTTATTTCTGCCATTCCCATTTGTATAGACTCATTTGCTAAATACTTATTACTTCCAAATATATTAGGAATATGGGGCTTATAATCATATACGACATGATACAATTTTTGAGGTGTATTGCATTTTGATGTAATGTCTAATTCTTTTGTTTTCACTTCATATGATGCTGAAACCGAAGGACCATCTTTATCTACCCCTATCCCTATATTAATACTATCAGTATTAGGATCATTTTGAGGCTTATAATCATTCAAAGAAGGTAACGTGGCTTTAAGCGACATATATTCACTCATCCCGTAACCTTTTTGGTTTAAATAATTTAACTTTACCTTTTTTGAATTCGGTGTCATAACCTCCTTGAACATAATCAAAGATTCATTTGATTTTTTTGCCTTTGCAATTCCTGTCAAATATGACAAAGTGCCTAATTTTCCCCCTTCGTCAGAGCACACTTCTATTTGCTCATATTTTGACCATTTTACATCAAACTCTTTCTTATCATAAGTAAATCCATTTTTCGTTTTTGCATCAACAGTTGTTACATTACTAAATACTCCAACTAATATTATAGCTGCTACAACTAGATACAGCGTACCTCTTTTCTTTTTCATAATCAATTCTTCTCCTTTTTAATTAATATTTTTACAATGCCATTCAGTTAAGCATCATTTCAGTGGTTTTCTGTCATAGAGAGCCAC
>URYB01000036.1 GCA_900552085.1 uncultured Lachnobacterium sp. | reverse complement strand
GAAGTTACCCGCAAAATCGTCGGATACTCCATGGAATCCACCACCGACTCTACCGCAATATCACAGCACAGATTCCACAATTCACTGTCCTCATGTTCCTTTGCCGAAAACATATGGCGGAAAATGCAGTGCATCAGCATATGCATATAGGTCCGGTTTAAAATCTCCGGCCGCTCGATATAGGTATGCAACAGATAGGTAGGATTAAAACGGATAAACGCTGCATCCGTCCCCACCGTCCGCGTGGACAGATCCATTCGAAAGCCCAGACTTCCGAGCGCCGGTCCCATAAAACGCATGGACAGATACAGTTCTGTGCGCACCGCATTCAATATTTTGTTTCCTGTCTCTTCTAATTCAATTCTTGTCTTCATATTTTACCAATCGTCCAAAGTCATTGCCTGTGCCTGCTGCACCGCTGCAAAATGCATGCGCTGATACTCCATCAGCTGCGCTGTGATCTCGCTTTGTTTCTCCCTCGCTGCAAGCTGCAATGCCGGTTCTATTGCATCTCTTGAAATCAGGCACAAATCACATAAGATAATCACTTCTTCACATCTGCCATCTTCTATCAGCCTCTCAAGCACAATATTTACATTCTTTTCCAGATACTGTTCATACCATTCCCTTGCCTGTGTCTCAAGCTCCAGCGGATACATCAGCCGGTCGAGTGCAATATCAATTGCCGCCCGGTAATCATCGTCTGCTGCATGGGAAAAAAGCCGGTCGTAAGCCAACAGATCCACGCCTTTTCGCGTCACACATTCACGATAAGGGTATCCGCTTCCTTCTATTTTATGATGCAATACACGCGCTTCCACATCCTCCACAAAATCATACACATATGCCGGAAATGTCAGATGCAGTCCCATCGGTTCCACACAAAAATGCAGCATCCGGTCATTGTCTGCAAGCAGTTCTTTCATTACGGAAAAACTGTTTCGCTTCTGGTACAATGTAATCGCATGCAGATTCCCGCATTGTTTGATTACTCCATCATAGTAATCCTCCACACTGTCAAACAGACTTAATGTCGTAAGATTTTTACAGTTATAAAATGCCTGTCTCCCCAGGGTATCGATTGTCTCAGGAAGTGTCAGGGAACACAAATCCCCCCTGCCGGAAAAAGCGTATTTTCCAATACTTCGCACCGGTATATTTTCTATCATCCCGGGAATTACAAGATGCCGGATACTGCCTTCATATCCCGTAATTTCTATATAAATATTTCCTTTTCGGTTCGTTTTCTTCTCGTAGCAGTATGCCACTTTATTGTTCCTCCTGTAATGCTTCCAGTTCTCCGATAAAATACAGTGAGCCGAGCGCTACTGTCTTTTCTTCCGGGACCAGCACGTCAAACACCTGTGAGACCTTTTGCAGACTTCTCGCAGGAATTCCCCTGTTCTTAATCTTTTCAGCCAGTTCCTCCGCCTGCAGGGCACGGGAACTTTCCGGTGTCACAGTTGCAAAATCCAGCGCAAGCGGAAGTAACTCCTCCACCATCTTTTCATAATCTTTGTCTGCCATCACACCCATAATAAAATGAAATTTTTCTTCCGGGAACATCTGCATCAGACTTGTTTTCAGTGCATGAATTCCGTTGCTGTTGTGCGCACCATCCACCATAAGAAATGGCTTCTCCTGCAAAATCTCCATACGGCCTTTCCAGACAGCATTCTGTATTCCTGCTTCCACTGCCTGCCCGATCAATTCCTGGCTTTCCTGTGTCTTCACATGCTGCGCAAGAAACATCTTTGCTGCCTTTTTTGCCGTTGCCGCATTTTCCAGCTGGTAAGCACCGGGAAGTCCCGGTTTCATTTTTTCTACATCACGCACATCCTGTTCTGTAACAAAATAAGCATCGTATCTTTTCAGCACCTGCAATGCTTCTTCTTCCTGCGGCGCAATGACAGCCGGAACATGCGGCTTTAAAATGCCCGCTTTTTCTGATGCGATTTCCGTCAGTGTATTTCCCAGAATTGACATGTGATCGTAGCCGATCCGTGTGATAACTGCCACATCCGGATTTCCGAGTGCATTGGTCGAATCGAGTCTTCCGCCAAGCCCGGTCTCAAAAACTGCCACGTCACAATGCTGTTCCTGAAAATAAATGACCGCCATCACCAGACAATAATCAAACATCGTCGGAGTCACATCCAGCTCCAAAGCCAGAAGCTCATTTCCAATCCTTGTGACATCCTCCTTTTCAATCATCTTTCCATTGACACAGATTCTTTCACGAAAGTCCACCAGGTGCGGGGATGTAAAACATCCGGCCTTAAGTCCTGCCTCTTTCATGATCTGACTTAAAAATGCGCAGGTGGAACCTTTTCCGTTCGTTCCTGCCACATGAATATAAGGCAGGCCTTTCTGCGGTTCCTGCAAAGCTGCAAGCATACGCTGTGTGACCTCTACTCCCGGCAGATTTCCAAATCTGCGGCTGTTTTCTATTTTTTCAACAACCTCTTCGTATTTATATTGTTTTTTATATGCATTCATATGGACGAATCCTTCCATTTATCGATAAAAACTGTTTTGCTTCTGCTGCTTTCAGACATGAAAATGGGGAGAAGCAAAGCTCCTCCCCGCTATTCTACTTCCTTATGAAGTTTGTTTCAAGTAAAACTGTTCGATTAGCAGATGCTATACTGCTAAAATCACTCCACCGTCATTTGCATACATACTGGACACTCCGGCTGTATTGACGATCACGATCTTTTTGAATTTTGCCATCTTCTCGATGGTCTCCTTTACGAACTGTGCGCGCTCCGGACAGTTACAATGCGAAATTGCAAGAATACGATTCTCACAGTTTTTTGTAACTTTGAGCATATCCTGAATCATCTTGGTCAAAGCTTTCTTCATGCCACGTGCCTGACCTAACTGCTGAATCGTTCCCTCTTTGGTCGATCCCATGACCGGCTTAATATTAAGGGTATTGGCAACCAAAGCTTTCAGGTTGCTCAGACGACCTGCCTTGCGCAGAGTCTCTAATGTCTCAAGCACGAAGAAAGTATTCATAGATGCAATATATTCCTCCACCTGTTCTACCACTTCTTCAAAAGAAACACCACTTTCCTCCAGCTCCTGTACTTTCAGACCGATCAGAGTCTCTCCAATTGATGCAGATTTGGAATTGAATACATGAATCTTTTTGTTTTCTTCGTGCTCTTCATTATATAACTGTGCTGCGAGAACCGCACTATTATAAGATCCACTCAGTTTTCCAGACAAAGTCACAACATAAACATGTTCTGCCTCACCCTCATATGCGTTCATATAACGCTCCGGCGATGGGCAAGAAGACTTTGGACTGTGTATTGCAGCTTTCACTCTCTGTAAAAAGTCTTTCTGATTAAAGGTCTCGTCATCCGTGATCTGATATCCATCCACATCTAACTCCAACGGTACATTGGAAAAATGTCCGTCCGCCTTCAATTCCTCTGATAATTCTCCACAACTGTCAATTACAATTTTATACATAATGCCATCCTTCTCTCTTTCGAGCATCCGTCTCCAATTACTTTAACAAAAGTTTTTTCTTTCTATCACAAGTAGTTTTAAATACTACGTTGTTATATTAACATCATTTATGCTATTTGAAAAGAGAAAATTACAACATTTTATAAAATTTATGGATTTTTCATTTTCTTGCCCCTGATTATAGAATATTTTGTTAAAAATATATGATTATATTTCATTTAACATGGAAATCGGCGTTTTCTTTCCCATCTTAACAATTGGCAATAAAGATATAAGAACAGCCATAATAACAAATATCAGCTCAATGAGTATCATAAATGGAATATTTAGCTGAACAATATCAAAAGCCTTTATTCCACTCATTTCACCTACATAATTTCTGTAAAAAACTTCATTTATCATATGTATTGCATATATATAGAGAGGTGTAACACAAAGGATACTTACAACTGATAGCAGTACCACATTCGAAATAAATATCTGTTTTATATCCCCTATTGCAATGCCCATACTTCGCATAATTCCAATTTTTCTTTTCCTGTCGCTAATCGAATAAGAAACATATGATATCAAGAAGAAAATAAATATACTTGCCGCGATGAGGAACATGGTATATAAAATCATTTGAATATTTTTTATAAAAGTTTCAAATTCATATATATATAAACATCCTCCATCATCAATTGATATATTCAGTTCATCAAATTTATTCAATACCTCTTTATTAATTCTGTCATTTGAATACTTGATGTTATCATAAAAATAGTAATCATAATACTCATCACTTAATTTTTTATATATTGTGTCTGAAACCAACACATCTGTATCTTCATAAATTTCGTCTGCATAGGGATCAAATATTCCTACTACTTTTACACCCTTCTTAAAATATTCATATAAATTAATAGCATCATATGCATTATCATACGGTTTACTCTTCAAATCCGGAACCTCATACACAATATCTTCCGTCATATTTTCCATAGATTCGTCTTGCAAAAATCTTTTTGCCACAAATGCAGATACTATTACCTCATTGTCAGCCTCCGGCATTCGCCCATATAAGAGAATCTTTTTATTGGCACCTTTCAATGACATATACTTCATATAGGAACTTGTATAACTGTCGATTGATAATCCTTGCGTAAAATCACCTGCTTTTAAACGGATACTTTCATGTAAATCCTGTAAATATTGTAAATAGCTTTTATCTACAATCACATTTCCGTATAAATCCTGTAAATCGAACTCGTCAAACCTGTCTTCATCTTTCTTATATTCTGTTTTCTCCACTCCTACAATTTTATATTGCATATCATAAGTGTTAACACATTTTCCTATTACATTTTCTGTACCAAATATTCTATTTGCTAAATAATCGGATACGACTACTTCATTATACTTTTCCGGAACTTTTCCATTTATCTGTGTCTTGATTTTTTCATAAGAAAAATATACTTTTGCACTTACATCATTTATCGTTTTATCCTCATCTGTCCCATATATTTCATCAAAAACAAATTCTTTTATCACATCGTTTTTTCCGCTGATTTGTTCTATACTATCTTGAAATTCTTTTCCATTTTCTACAATTATATCCTTTTCCTCTCCAATTCGATTGGTATATGTATTTGTTTTTGAAACATTATATTCGGATATATGATTGTCTTTGAGATATTTTAACATAGTTGCGTTATGATCATATTTCAACATTGAAAGCATAATCAGGGTATAAAATGCAGTCAGCACAAATAATACAAATGTAATAAATAAACGCCCTTTTCTTGTTTTTAAATTTGATAATGAAAGTTCCCATTTATCTGCATATGACAACCCTTTTTTCGTATTGTTTCCTGTATACCCAGATAAGCTCTTTTCATTGCCTATACTCTGAAGATTTTCATATTCAATCTCAAATTCTAAAATTTCATTTTTTTCATCACTATTTTGCTGTAATATACGAGCCAGTAATTCTTTTACAAACAAATCCTTGTCGTTTTCCAGAACTATTTCTTTTTTTGTCTTTGAATGAGTAACTTTTACTTTTGTAATTCTTTTATTTCCATTGTCCTTTTTCTTACTTACAGAAACTACTTTTCCATCTTTGATAGAAATAATTTCATCCGCAAAACGATTTGCATTAATAAGATCATGTGAGACAAGAACAACCAAACAATTTTTACTTATTATCTTTAATAATTCAAAAATCGCGATTGTATTTTTCTCATCCAAATTACCTGTCGGTTCATCCAACAACAATATTTGAGGTCTTTTAATAATTCCTCTTGCAATCGCTATTCTCTGCATTTGTCCTGCACTTAACTCATTCACTTTTCTGTTTTCATATCCGTTTAATCCAATAAGATCCAATGTTTCTTCAACAGATCTTTTTATTTCTACACGATTCACTCCCATTATTTTTAATGGTAACGCCAAATTTTCATATACATTCATATCATCAAACAGATTAAAATCCTGAAACACAATTCCTACTTTTTCCCTACGAAAAGTATCTAAGTCTTTCTGCTCATAAGTCGTAATGTTTTCCGTTCCAATTATTATTTCACCACTATCGACATTATCCATTCCCGATATAGCATTTAAAAGCGTTGTTTTTCCACTTCCACTGGTTCCCACAATGAATATTAACCCACTGTCACCAAACTTCAAATTTGTGTGATCGATTGCCTTTACCTGCTGACTCTCCTTTGATATATATGTTTTATTTAAATTTCTTATTTCTAACATAAAAACTCCTCAAAACGGGCAATAAAAAAATTTATTGCCCGTTCTCATAAAAAACTAATAATTCGATTTAATATAATACCCAATATTCTCAATAATAAATTGTCCTGGTCGATATTTATCTGCTATCTTATTATTGCCCACATGCAGATTTGACTCTTCCACAACTCCACAGGAGCTCCAACTTTCTCCATTTTTTAAGACCCTTCCAGTACACAAATCACCATCTAAAAATGTATTATTATCAAATATTCCATTTGAAATTAAACTTTTCTGACTTCTGGTTCCATAATAATAAAAGAAAAAATGACTATTGTTTTCCAACAAATTTTTTATCTGTAGCCATTGTTCATCTCCAATGTTATAATTTGTTTTATCATCGTTTACTATTAATATTGTGTAATCATCTTCTTTTGAAACAACCAATTGTGATAAGTCTTTCAGTTTGGTATACTCTACATCTGTATCAAATACAATGTCATCTCCGTATAAATACATATGTGTCTTTAATTCATCATTCAAAAGTTCAATGCTTTCATAATATTCGTCCCCAAATACCTTTCCATCATGTTCCTTTGATATCATGTATCGTCGATATCCAAAGGAAAAGAAAATAATGACAATAATAATTATCCCAAATATAATACCTGTTCTTTTTTTCATTTAGCTCCCTTATTTAATAATTTGATTCAATGTAGAATCCAATACTCTCAATAATTAACTGTCCTGGTCGATATTTATCTGCCACTTTATTATTTCCAACATGCAAATCCGAATCGGACATTATAGTACAAATGCATCTTGTTCCATTATTCATAACAATGCCTGTACACATATCATCATCTTGAAAATCATCTACAATATTATTATCAATAATTTTTTGATTACTTCTTTTTCCAAAATAATAAAAGAAAAAATTATCATTTTCATCTAACAGATTTTTTACTTTTCCCCATTGCTCATCCGAAATATGAAAATCCGTTTTGTCATCATTAATTATCAAAATATCATAATCATCTGTTTTAGATACCTTGAACTCTGATAAATCTTCTATTTTTTTGTAATTAACATCTGTGTCAAAAACAATATCATCTCCATACACATAAATATTTGTTTTAAGTTTATTATTCAACAAATCAATACTTTCATAATATTGATCTCCAAACACCTTTCCATCTGTATCCATTGGTGTAATTCGGAAAAATCCCATTTTTCTCAAAAAAATCAGACTAATCATTACTAAAACAATAATAACTATAATGCTTATAATGCTTATTACTATATTCTTCTTTTTCATAATGTACTCCTCTTATTTCTTTAATTTCCATGTATATGAAGCCTTCTGTTTATTCGACCCCCAATCAGTAAGACAAGGTTCTGCTTTTTTGGACATAGCCGTTGTGTAATTACAGTTAAAATCAAATTTTATCTCTTTGTAATCTTTAGTATTCATGGCTATCATCATATACTGTGTAGAAGAATTTCTTACGTATTTATTTGCTTTTGAGCTCCATGATAAACTTTTATGTGGTTTATAATCAAAAATAAACTCTGCCTTTCTATCAGGAAGATTTACATTTGTTTCAACATCTAAATCCTTAACCTTTACGGTTGTTGATGCATTAACCCCTAATTTTCCTCCATCACTTCCAATCTCTCCATTTACTCCGATATTCCAGTCACTTTGTTGTGGATTATTTTGAGGCGAATAATCATTGATAGTCGTAATTTCTTTTGGCAATGTTACTTTACATTTAATATATTCCGTAACACCATAACATTCGTATTTCTTATTTTGTTGTGGATACGCATCCATTTTTACTACAATTACATCCTCATACTCTTTATTTTTTGTTTTATATATCTTTCCTTTATTTTTTCCACTTGTATGTTTTCTTCGTAATCTAGCTAGTGTATATTGAGTTTTTCCAATCAATATCCCACATGGACCATATGTATTAATATATTTGACCTTTTCAGATGCTGATGTATGATACTTTGCATCATAACTTTTTTCACTAAATTTAATTCCATAATCCCCGGCATAACATGTAACACTACTACTACCAATTGCCATCGCTGCAACTAATAAACCACATACAATTTTTTTCCTGAATTTCATATATAACCTTTATAGTTTTAATACACTATATCCTTTCTTTTTGTTTGTCTAATGTTTTCGCGAATAACATATGCATAATATGTTACATGATTATTTGATTAAAATCTATAGGAAATTAGTTATGCTTTTGATTGTTTTTAGCTAAAAAAGTCGAAAAAAGTTGTTTCAGAAAACCTTAGCTTTCCAAAGCAACTTTTCTTTTTATTTATGGTCCTATGCTACATTAACTTTTATCTTTTTCATAACTCCATTGTTTGCAACAACATAGATTATGCAGCTTCCGCTCTGTTTTGCTGTAATCTCACCTGTTTTACTTACTGTTGCGACAGCCGTATCGCTGGATAAGTAACGGAAATCCTGTGCATGTGCCAACAGTTTTTTGCGTAATTGTTTTCAATCACATACATGAATTACATTTTTTTCGACATGAACAACACCCATTCCCGTATAGTAATTTATGACATTCCAAGTTATAATACATTTATACAAAAGCGGACAAGGAGATTTTTTCCAATGAAAATCGCAATATGCGATGATGACAAAAATGAGCTTTTTCATATTCTGTCTCTTCTGGCAGATTATCAGATACAGAAAAACACAGACTTTTCCTATAAACCATTCGAAAGCAGTATGGAACTTGCCACAAATGCAGCAGGAGAACGATATGATATCTATCTGCTGGATGTGGTGATGCCGGGACTAAATGGCATGGAACTGGCAAAAGAAATCCGTAGCTATGACAAAGCAGCAGATATTATTTTTCTGACCACTTCTCCAGAATTCGCAGTGGAAAGCTACACGGTGAAAGCCTCCAATTATCTGATAAAACCCATTCAGAAGGATCGGCTTTTCGATGCATTGGACGATATTATGAAAACAAGGATTGAAGATCAGGCTTCTTCTCTTGTCCTCAAAAGCAGTGTCGGTGTACACAAAGTTCGAATTTCGGAAATCATTTATGTAGAAGCTTTAAACCGAAAGGTCATTTATTATTTGAAGAACAACGAACAGATTGTATGTGCAGACAAATTTTCCTCTGTTTGTGATTTTTTACTGCAGCATCAGGAATTTCTCCTTGCACACCGATCATTTCTGGTAAATATGAACTTTATCCGTTCCATCAGCGCGACGGATATGTATCTCCTGGATGGTAAACACATACCACTCGCACAACACAGGGTTGGAGAAATCAAAAAACTTTATCTTGCATTTCAAATGAAGGAATAATTATGTCGGATTTAGCAACAACTTTAGAATTAATCAATTATGCATTTGTTCTTTTCTTTGGTGTTGTCGTTTCCCTGTATCTGGCTGACATCAATTTTATGGACTACAAATCTTTATATATCTTTACACTTTTAGGTTTTGGCGCAGCACAGGGCATCTTCTATCTTCTTATGGGAGAATCTCTGCTTTACAGATGCTATCCACTGCTCATACATCTTCCTTTGTTTCTCCTGATCTGGCTTGTGTTTCACCGGAATTTTTATGTTGCGGCCATTGCAGTATTATCTGCCTATCTGCTGTGTACTCCAAGAAAATGGGTGGGAACACTGGTTGCCTCTTTCTTTCGCGGAAATTCGTTGATTGCCAACACTACTGCAATCTGTGTGACGATTCCTTTGCTTTTCCTGATTGTCCGCTATGTTGCTCCATACATCATCCGCCTAAATATGAAAGCAAGAAAACTATTTTGCTCTTTTTCCTGCTGCCGCTTGCATACTACATACTCGAATATACTTTCACTGTCTACACCGATCTGCTGTACACGGGAGGTCCGGTTGTCATTGATTTTATGGACAGTTTCATCGTTTTATTTTTCTTCGTTCTATCTATGCTTTCACTTGATTTTTCCAATAAGAAAAACGAAGCGGAACGAAAAAACCTGCTTCTCACCACTGCAGCCACGCAGGCGCAGAAAGAAATAGAGCAGCTATCCATCTCCCAGAAACAGGCAGCCATTTACCGGCATGACCTTCGGCATCATATGACATTTTTACAAAACTGCATTGTCGAAAATAAACGGGATCAGGCTTTGAAATATATGCATCAGATCTGTACAGATATTGACAATAGCCGCGTAATCAGATACTGCAATAATGAAGCAATAAACCTGATTCTGTCGTCCTACGCCGATCAGGCGAAAGAAGTTGGCATTGATATCCAGATTTTGGTCACTGCTACAGATTTTGCACGTTTTCAGATTACAGATCTGTGCAGTCTTTTTGCTAATGCCCTGGAGAATGCCATCCATGCTTGTAAAAAAATCCCAGCTTCCGAAAAACGTTATATCACATTGAAAGTTTTTGAAAAAAATGACCGGATCTGTGTCAATATTGCAAATAATTATATCCAGAATCCGGTATTTGAAAATGAAATTCCCACCTCTCATAAAGCCAATCATGGCATTGGTGTCCGAAGCATGATTTCTGTCGTAGAAAAATATCATGGAGTGTACGGATTTTTTACAGAGAACAGGGAATTTCGTTTTCAGGCTTCCTTATAAAAGGATACAATAGAGATACCATTCTATCGGAAGGAGTCTGTGAAAACTTATGGGAAATTCTATGAAAGATATCTTTATCCATCAATATGAAAGTCAGGTAGCTCATGCGCCACTCCCCCGGCAACTTGCTGAAAACTATTCTATCAGCAGTATCATCAAAGATACCACTGATAAAAAAGTTTATCTTCTGAAAGATCAACTCAACCAGCCTTTTATCCTGAAATGCTGTTCTTCCATGTATGCAGGTGCCCTTCGACAGGAATATGATTTTCTGACACATCATACAAATATGGACTGTTTTCCTGACGCTGTAACTTTTTTCGAAGAATCGGATATGTACTTTTTGCTGCGCGATTATATCAAAGGTCCATTGCTTGGAGAACATTCCGAACATTTATATGCACAATGCACGCACTTCCGGGATTTTGAAGATGCACTGATACTCTATATGATGGAATGCTGTCAGATCATCTCCATCTTACATCATGAACAGCCACCCATGATTCATCGGGATATCAAACCGGAAAACTTTGTCTGGGAAGAAACTGCTCACGCACTTGTTCTCATCGACATTGATGCCGGCCGGCAATTTACACCTTCCAAAACAAGAGATACTGTTTTTACCGGAACATATGGCAATGCGGCTCCGGAACAATTCGGTTTCGGGCAAAGCGATGTCCGCACCGATGTATATGGATTGGGCAAAACATTTCTGTCTCTTTTATCTGGTAATGAATCCTTTCCAGAATCAAACACAGATATTCCCGGCCTTTCCGCAGATCTTGCTGCAATCCTGCAAAAAGCAACTGCTTTCAAGCCAGAAGAGCGTTATACGACTGTTTTACAACTGCAAAAAGCACTCTCGAAACTGCAAGCACAACGTAATCAAAAAAGCAATAGACCACGTTCCGGTTTTTGTCGTTCACTGGCACTCCTTTTTGCTGGAATCGTCTTAGGTTCCGGAATTGGATCAGGAATCGGTGTCATGGTAGCACAAAATTCTTTTCAACCCCCAACAGTCGCGTCTGCTGACACACAGCAGCAAGGATCTGCAATACCTGTATCAGAAACTGACACAACAAACTCTGCTGAGCCGGATACTTCCGTCTCTCACAAAGTTGCCAGTCACTCACTGGCCGAACAGGCTGGTGTCGAAACTTTTGATGCATACAAATATCAGGATCTGATTGATACCATCATCGTTGCTGCTTACCAGAATGATGCAAAATCCGTCGCATCCAACCTGGAAACACTGGTTTCACAGTTATATGAGGAGCCGGAACCTACACGCAATCCTCCGGAAGATTATTCCACCTATGATGTACTTCCAAAAGGGTATTGGATTCTATCCGGAATGGACGCTATCCGTCTTCGCCTTGTATACCGCGACAGTATCCTCAAAGAAACAATCGGCTCCTATGAAGACTATGATGCACAGCTTCTGCATATGCTCCGTCACTGTCTCTACGGAACCAACGGCTCTGATACCAGTAACCTTTATCAATACGCGCACAGCACTCCCGATGAACGAAACAATTACATTGCGACATTATCCATATCAAGTTTATTGCTCAGTTTAATGCTTTCTTTTTTGCCCTTAGAAACAGACATTTTGTCCTTCTTCGGTTCAACTGTCTTTAAGATTTCTTTCTGCAGTTTCTTTGCATCCTGTTCATTGAGAAGCTGGTATTCTCCCTCTTCTGCTTTGACATTTACATTACCCTTCTTGTCGACTGTCACTGGCTTTGTAACGAGAATTTTTTTACCGTTCTCCATCTTTACAAGTGTCAGCTTCTTACCTGCTTTAAGATCTTCTGCATTCGTTTCTACAGTATACAGTACTTTTCCTTTGGTATCCTTTACCGTCTGTGTGATAGTCAGATCCGTTGTTCCAGCAGCCTCAGTCATCTGTTTTACAACCGTTGCAGAAATTGTGGTCTTTACTGTATCATTCTTTCCTGCTTTGACCGTATTCTCAACAGCTGCTTCTGCTGTCGCAATCTTTCCTTCTGCATCTTTTGTTACCGTAACACTTGCTGAAGTATTCTTTGCCGCATTTTCAATCTCAGACTTGGTTGTTGTGGAAGCTACAGTGCCATCTGAATTCTTAACTGTTGTAACTTCCTGCTTGACTGTGTTTCCACTATCATTCTTTATCGTATCTGTCTTCGTCTCTGTTGTTGTCTGTTCTGGCTTTGTCTCCGGTGCTGGTGTCGGTGTTGGTGCCGGTGCTGGTGTAACTGTAGAGCCACCGCCTGTGGAACCGCCAGAAGAGCCACCACCTGTGTTTCCGCTGTCGCTGCTGTCTTTATCGGTATAAATCCATACATATCCATCCGTATCGTAAGTGCCATACGCATCCTGAATCTGTGCCTTTGCCTCAATAAAGAATTCTTCTGGAAAACCTGATTTTGCGCCCAACGTAATCTTATAAACACATGGTTCACTGGCATTTACCACTTCATAAGTAAAATACTTTGTACTGTCTGTAAAGTATGTAGGTTCTTCTTTTCCATCCTCATAGATTCCAGCATGTAGCTCAACATTCTTTATGATGTAATCGTCTTCCCGATTCTCTACCATGTAAAATACCGGATTGTCAGAATCTGTTTTTATTGAAGACAGATAAGATTCTTTCGAAACCGTTGTATTCTTATAAAATGCAACTTCCCGATAATATACATCCAGACTGACAACTTCTTTTGTCTTGTTATTTACCACTTTGTAACTTCCAATGCCTGGGAATGTCAGATCACAGAATCTGCTGTCTTTTGCATTTGCAGTAATGCTTCCAACCGGATTTCCTTCACTGTCAGTAAGTGATAACTGATCTGCGGTCACAATGTTGATGCTCTCATCGCTGTCGATGGTTGCAAATACGATACATACCTCATCGGTATAATATGCACCGATATCGGAGTACCAGTTGATATCAGTCGGGATTTCCGGGTTTTCTCTGTCAAGGTCGGCAATTGCGACAAATCCCTGTTCCTGCGGATATTCCTCTTTGCTCTGTACCCAGACACCAGCTTCTGTTTCATCTACCTGGTCATCCCCATTGTACAATTTCATAGTGACGCCAACTGAAAAGTTCTTCTCTTGATCTTTGTTGATCGTGATCTTGTAATTTCCATTCTCTAATTTTTCTACGGTATAAAAATCCTTAATCTCATAAGAACGATCCGTATCCTCCGGCTCCACATAGAATTCGTATTTTGGTGTCAGGTTCTC
>URYB01000035.1 GCA_900552085.1 uncultured Lachnobacterium sp. | reverse complement strand
AGTTATTATTGAATTTTCAAGGTGCGTAGGCACTTATTCAAGTGCGAAGTTTGAGTAATCAATTAATCCATCTTGTCGAGCATATCGTTTTCCTTTTCATTGGCTAAATCTTCCGGTGACATATACATACGGAAAATACGTTCCAAAATCAAATCAAACATCAAAACAATACATGCTGGCATCAGGAATACCAAAAGCGGTATCAACCATGTCAGAAAAATTGCAAGTAAAAACAAAAAGATGATTAGTAATGACCATGGTAAATGTCGCAGCTCCATAAGAATTGCATTTTTCAAAGTAATCTTGACTGTATTCTCGAATCGTGCAATATATGCAAACGTATAAATCACCCATCCAATCGAAAACGCAATCAAAATGAGGAAGAAATAGAAAAAAGCTCCCATATTGTTTCCCGTCTGTAACACCTGCCACATAATGTAAGCATCCAACGATAAAACAATCTGGACAGCAAGTGCTGCAATCCAGGATAAAGTGGCCGGTTTAAAGTTGTCTTTAAAGGCACTAAAAAAATTCCTGGTAGTGTAACCCCTGTTTCCACGAATAGACTTATGTACTGTATAATACAACGCGGTGGATGATGCACCAATTGTGATAACCGGCAGACAACAGACAAGCCATAAAACACTCAGAATCACACAATCAACAGCCTTTCCTAATGCGCCGAAAAGTTTGTTGTCAAAATTAAATTTCATGTTTATTCCTCCAATCTGCAGATAATTTCACTGCAGATTTCTTCCTTGGTCTTTCCGTCAGTTTCAACGGTAATATCCGCAGCCCTCTCATATAAGGCGCGACGTTTTTCCATGAGCTGTGCGATGTATTCCACATTCATGTGACCATTTAAAATTGGACGATCTGTGCTGTTTTTTACACGCTCATAGATAGCTTCCGGAGTTGCTTTCAAAAAAACAATCTTTCCGCTTTTCTTCATGTTCTCGACATTCTGCGGACGAACAACCACACCGCCTCCGCAGGAGACGATCGACGCATCTTCATGCCCAATGGTAAGAATCAGATCTGATTCAATCTGACGGAAATGATCCTCTCCATACTTTTCAAAAATCTCATTAATGGACATTCCCTGTTCACGGACGATACGCTCGTCCATCTCAACCAGCGGGAAATTCAGACTTCTCTGCAGGCTTCGGGCAATGGTGCTTTTTCCTGCCCCCATAAAGCCAATTAAGAAAATGTTACGATCAATTGTTTTATTCATGAAAAGAACTTCTCCTTTACTTCATCAACAGGCATATCCATACCGGTATACAACTTAAATGCAGCAACTCCCTGCCACAGCAGCATTCCTTTGCCACCAATGCAGATGCATCCGGCTTCCTTCGCTTCTTTTAAAAGACGTGTCTCTTCCGGATTATATACCGCATCACATACCACAAGTCCCGGACGGAATGCAGACAGATCTTTTACCACACTCTGGTCATCCATCGGCTTCATTCCAACGATTGTCGCATTCGCAAAAATATCACTGGACTGGATTTCTTCTGTCATCTTCTGTGTATCTGCAATATCATAAACATTTACAACAATCCCAGGAACTGCTTTGCGGATTTTCTCAGCAGTTGCAAGTGTCCGCTCAAAGAATGCATCCTTAATATTAAAAATTGTAATCTCTCTGGCACCGTCCAATGCGCACTGTACCTGAATGGCTGTCGCTGCTCCGCCACCTCCGGCTACTGTAATCTTCTTGCCTTTGATGTCGATCCCATGATCCTTGAGATTATGCACAAAACCTTCTCCATCCGTAATATATCCTGTGAGCTTTCCATCATCATTTACGATGGTATTAACAGCCCCGATAATCTGTGCTGCAGGAGAGAGTTCGTCTACATGCTTTGCCGCTTCTGTCTTATCCGGCATAGTTACATTGCATCCTCTCATATGAAACAGTTTCATAGCATCCAATGCTTCCTTTACCTGTTCCTCTTTGATATCAAAAGCTACATATGCATAATCCAAACCAAGTTTCTCGAAACTGTAATTATACATTGCCGGTGATCCGGAATGTCCTACCGGTGATCCAATCAATGCGAGTAAACCTGTATGGCCTGAAATTCTTCCTTCCATTTATGTGTTTCTCCTTCCTTAAGGCTTTAACCATTAATAATTTATTTTACCACGAATGTTACACAAGATACAATAGCTCAAGCGGGCTTTCTATTAATGTTTTCGCACCATGTTCCTTTAAGAAATCAACATCGCGGAATCCCCAGGTGACAGAAATGCAAGGAAGACCGGAATTCTTTGCTGTGGCAATATCCACATCGGAGTCACCAACGTATACGGCATCCTCTTTTGCTATGCCCAGCTCTTTCAGCGCCTTGTTTACCATATCCGGTGCCGGCTTGCGCGCAACGCCCTCCATCTCACCTATGGCAGAGGTCGTATACTCTGCAAAAAAGCGTTCATTTAACTCTTTAACAGCAGAATCCAGCTTGTTCGATACAATTGCAATCTTCACGCCATTCTCTTTCAACGCTTTCATTGTCTGCATAATGTCCGGATACGGTGCTGTGTGATCCAGACAATGCTCTCCGTAATATTCCTTAAACGCTGCAAAAGTCTCCTCAAACAACGGATTATTTTCTCCATCCGGTACTGCACGGATCATAAGTTTTCTTACACCATTTCCAACGTACTGCCGTACCTGTTCCAATGTGCACACCGGCATTCCTTTCGATTCCAGTGCCGCGTTCGTCGCATCTTTCAAATCCTCTAACGTGTTCAATAAAGTTCCATCCAAATCAAAAATTACTGCTTTTTGTTTCATAATCTCATCTGCTTTCCGATACGTCTCTTCAAATATTTTTCTTCGCATCACATATATCTGATTCTGCTGTTCCGTGCTATTGACCAGATAATCCCCCTCTCTGGCCAGTGTATAGACACGTTCCCCGTTTTTCTCCTGAAAAAGCTTTACTTTATGGTCAAGCTTTTTGGCGTAAATATCACGTTTTCCTTTTGGAATACACACATGAATGTGGTCAAACGGTTCTATCGTCGTACCATCATCCTTGTTTCGGAATGTCGGAGAATACTCCACATCCGTCAACTGGAATTTCCACTCCGGATACATATGATACTGTTCCTCAAACGCCTTTTCCGAACGAAAATACACTCCGCCCTTTGGTCCGATCGTCAATACAACACCTTTTTCCACAATGGTATCCAGATCTCCCCAGAGAGTTCGGACTGTGATCGGTGTTCCTTCTTCATACAATTCTGATACCCGTACATATCCCCACGGAATACTTCTTCGGCGATATACATCCGCATTCTTTGCATCAAGCGGATATTCCTTTGCGTATATGATGTCCGTATTATTCATATACTGTTCAAATCGATGGGTTAATACCGCTTTGACACCTGACAAAGAAGGGTGTTCCCATTTGCCTTCGTCATCAAATTCCATGCGCGGTTCGAAATTGCGTTCCTGACAAAATCTGGTGTACTCTTTGGTAAGCAATGGCATGGAAAGAAAACCGCCGGCTTTTCCCCGGTGTCCACCGCATCCACTTCAAGTACCATGTCACTGATAACACCTAAAATATTCGGATCACACTTGCCGGCTTTCACGATCGAAGCCCGGTACTCATCCATATAGTCGCTGTTGAGCAACGCCGCTCCTGCCACTTCCAGATCTTCCAGAGACATATTGGCATTACGATATTTTGCCATGAGAATCTCATCTACATTTGCCTCATCACGTAAGTCTTTATCCAACGGATGTACAATTTCGGTAAATCCACTGGTATCTGTATAAAGTCCATAGCTTAATGCGGTACCAAGTCTCTTATTTGCCGTCACATCAAAATTTTCATTTTTCAGCATCTGCCAGATCAGCGTAAAACATGCGCCAAGATTACTTCTTACCTCAGAAAGTTCCGGCAAATCCGTGCTGATTCTGTGGTGATCAATCACCGCAATGTTCTGTGCCTCAAATTCTTCTGCATTTCCCCCACCATACTGGCAGTCCACCATGAGCAAAAGCTCAGGATTTCCGATTGCCGTTACATGTGTGATCGGTATTTCCAGATCTTCTACCATCATGACAAGATTGCTTTTTCGAATGAAATTTCTTCCTCCGTATACCAAAGAAGGATTTTTGCCATGTTCCTGTAAATACAACAACACTGCGTATCCACATGCGATAGCATCCGCATCCGGATTGTCGTGACACTGAATCACAATTTCATCGAATTTCAGTAAATCATTTAATCTCAATTATTTTCCCCTTTAATAAAACGCATCAGTTTCCTATGTTATATGGGAAAAACACATTGCTTCGTCCCTTTTTATCAAACATAGAATTGTACTGCAGCATATGATAACGTTTGATCCACTCAGCTTCCTCGCCGGTTGCATCATCGATATGCTGATAGCATCCCTTTTCTTTCGAATAATATCCTCTGGAATTAATTGCCGGTACCGTCTCCATCATGTCAGCCAAAAATTTGTTATATGCCGGCAGTTCGATTCCCGCACGTTCCAGTGTCATGGTAGACAGATAATTCAGGCTCGTAATGTCCACCGTTTCTTCCGGTGTATCGTAATTGGTCCAGATAAAAAATGGCACTGTATACAATGCTTCCAGTTCATCTTCCGTCAGACCTGACATTCCTTTTCCGTTAAGAAGCGGATAAAAATTACTGTTCAGGCTTGGCTGATGGTCGCCAAAGAATACGATTTCTACCGGATCATCCACTTTTGAAAAATATTCGATAAGATTCTGAACTGCCTTATCGCTTTCATGAACCAACGACAGATACTGGTTGGCATCGGTATAGGATCGTCCTATTTTATAACACTCCTCGTTAAAGTTATCATAAGGTTCTCCATAGCCACCATGGTTCTGCATGGTAATTCCCATCAGATATAATTTTTCATTTGCTCCGCGGCTTTCATACCGCTCTATTATTTTATCATAAAGTTCCTGATCTGTGATATATTCCCGCAAAATCTTTGTCTGGTCAAAGTCATCGATAAAATGCATCTCATCGTAACCGATCTTCGGGTAAACCTGATTACGGCTCCAGCCGGTCACATAATACGGATGCATGGCAACACAGGTATATCCCACATCCTTCAGATTCGAGACAATGGATGTCGGTGTATCGCTGATATACTGCTGATAGACAACCGATCCCGCCGGGAGAAACGCCATCGAATTTCCGGTCAGATACTCCCACTCCGAGTTCGGTGTCTTGGCTCCAAAAACAGAAGATAATGCATATCCCTTTGTCGTATTTTCTTTCAGGGAATCAATAAACGGGGTAAGCGGAACATTTGTCTGCAGATCTCCCAACACACTCAGATCAGAAAATGACTCATTCATAATAACAATGATCGTTGGATCCTTTACATCCGTTTTCGAATAGTCCTTATCCTTATTTTCATATTCTTTTTCCAGATTCTGAATCGCTTCCTCGGAGTATCCGTCCGGCTGTGCAATAAAACTGTCACGGATTCCCAAAACATAATTAAGAATGTATCCGTTGCGATAGGTTCCCTTCTGTTCCCAGGTCTCCGTATTTACATTGTAAGCATTCATTGCCACAATGATTACACACAACGCCGCCAGCATCACATCAATGATGCTCATCTGCCATCGATGTTCAAACTTCACGTGACATTTGCGTACAAAAGCGATAAATAATGCTGCTCCAAAAATTGCATACGCACCCCGGTCATTGAGCTGCAACTTGTAATTTCCTGCAACGCTCAGTCCCGTTCCAATGGAACGGATATCGGAAAACGCAAATTCATTTCCACGAAACAGATATACAAAGTAATTGATAAATGCAAAGGACAATAGCGATACATGCGAAATAATACAGGAAAGTCCTGCATTATTGGTAAAAAGCTGTACAACCAGGTACACAACCAGACAGCACAGCACATTCAGTACCCACTTCAAGTCTGACATCCGCTGAAACAATTCAGAATCCAGAAGCATATATTGTATCGAAAAAGTGGTAAATATCGCTCCTCCCACAAATAAAATTGCCGTCCATAGCCATGGACAGCGCTGGTCAAGGTCGATTTTGAGGCTTTTGATCAGATAGTAGAGAAGTCCATAGGCGACAAGTACGCCGATGTGAAATCCGATGGTGACATACATAACGATAGCCAGTATGATGGCTATCGCTGCACGAATATTATTCTTTTTATCATATTCCAGTTTTACTTTAAATTCTACTTTCATGCCATTACCATACAACAAAATTCCCGGCGTGTAAACCGGGAATTCTGGGTGAAAATCTTAATTTTGTGTGAACTTTTTCTATCTTACTTCTTTTTGAAGTTTGTGTATCCTTTCTGCTGATATGGATGTTCTGCCCAAAGTTTGTCGGCAGTGCCTTTCCACTCTTTTGCATACTCGAGACACTTTCCACAGAGATGTTCTACCGGCTCTGCCTCTTCTACATCCGTAGAATGTGCGCCGGTCTCATGTACCATTCTCTGAAGAATCTCCGGATTCTCAAGCATTGGACATGGGCGAAGCATGTTATCATTAAATGGCTGATTGTCTCTGTATGCCATAAACAGTGGCTGCTTCAAACACTCTAACAGAGATTTTTCACGGATGTTCGCACCTGAGTAATGAATAAATACACAAGGCTCCACATCACCCTTCGGGTTAATATGACAGTAGTTACGTCCACCGGCAATACATCCACCAACGAACTCGCCATCGTTCTGGAAGTCCATAACGAAAATTTCTTTGCCGCCTTCCTTCGCACGAACTTCACGGATTCTGTGATAAATATATTCTCTCTGTTCCTTGGTAGGCATCAGTTCCGGTGATGCATTCATTCCAACCGGCATGAGGTGGAAATACCATGCGAAACGGCTGCCATGCTCGATCAGAAGATCAAAGAACTCATCACTTGTAACGGCATCCATATTCTTGCTTGTATAGCATACACTGTTTCCGAAGATCAATCCGTTCTCATGAAGAAGATCCATCGCATGAATTACCTTGTCGTATACGCCTTCGCCACGACGGAAATCATTGGCATCCTCGAATCCTTCCAGGGAAATGGAAAGGGATAAGTTACCAACACGTTTCATGTCATCACAAAAAGCCTGATCTACAAGTGTTCCGTTTGTATAGCAATGGAACGCACAATCGTTATGCTTTTCACATAATTTGATAATATCTGCTTTACGCACCAGTGGTTCTCCACCGGTCATCATATAAAAATATACACCAAGTTCTTTACCCTGTGTAATAACGCTATCCAATTCATCGTATGAAAGGTTTAATTTGTGTCCGTATTCTGCTGCCCAGCATCCGGTACAATGCAGATTACATGCACTGGTAGGGTCCATGAGAATCAGCCATGGAATATTACACTGCTCAATCTCACGCATCTTACGAATTTTCTTTGTTCCAGCAAAAGCAGCCTGATAGCCAAGGTTTAATGCTGTCATCTTTGCAACATGCGGATCTGTCTCGTCAAGAAGACGGTTCACATAACGCATCCACTTGTGATCCGGGTTCATGATCATCTTCTTCGCACCTTCATAAGACTCCGGTCTGAAGTTGTCTCCCATGAATTTCTGAACCAGATTCACAATGTTCAGTAAAGCCTTCTCTCTATCTTTATTAAGACTTTTCAATGCCGCATCAATCGCAAGTGAAAATGCCTGTCTTTCTGCCGCGTCTTTTAAACTTGCCATCCTTATGCTCCTCCTTTTTCTCTCTTTCTACTCTATTGGAAGTATATTGGATTTTTTGTCGAAAGAAAATATGCAATTCCAAAATCCTGTATACCCTTAATATACATTTCGCCCTTTTTGTCTATTGTCCCTCGTTGAAAAACTCCTTTATCTGCCCCAGAATAATTTCCATCAATCGTGTTCTTGCCTCCACACTCGCCCATGCAATATGGGGTGTGATAAGAAGCTTCTCGCTATCCTTGATCCGTCGAAGCGGATTGTCCTCCTGCATTGGTTCCACAGAAAGCACATCCAGACCTGCTGCCGCGATCTGCCCCTGTTCCAGCGCATCTGCCAGATCCTCTTCATTTATGATCGGACCTCTTCCCAGATTCAGAAGAATCGCGGATGGCTTCATCTTTGCAAAAGTATCTTTGTTCATCAGCCCTCTGGTGTTCTCATCCAGCGGCGCATGAATAGATACAATATCGGACTGTGCCAGCAATTCATCAAATCCCACGCGCTCGTAGCCCGGCTGGGAATTTTTCCCGGATGTCGAATAATAGATCACATGACAACCAAACAGTTTCGCTATATCCGCAACTCTTCTTCCAATATTGCCAAGTCCGATAATGCCGTATGTCATTCCACTTAACTGATGAAATCTTTTTGCAAAATGTGTGAATGTCACATCACCCACATACTTCTCGGTCTTAACATAGTCATCATAATAACGTAGTTTCTCCAATAAATAGAATAATAATGCAAATGTATGCTGTGCAACCGATTCTGTGGAATATCCTGCCACATTCCGCCATGCAATGCCACGTTTTGCAAGATATTCTTTGTCCAGATTGTTTGTTCCTGTTGCCGTCACACAGACCAGCTTGAGATGCTCTGCCTCTCCAATCGATTTTTCATTGATTTCTACCTTATTGATAACGAGAACATCCGCATCCTTTGTCCGCTCTGCGGCTTCTTCTGCTGTCGAAAATCCGTACTTTACCACTTCTCCTAATGCTTCGTATCCCGAAAGATCAATGTCATCTCCGATTGTTTTTGCATCCAAAAATACGATTTTCATAGGTTCCTCCTTATGTGATGTAATCATTTATGACAAACAAAAGGCTAATCACTGTAACCTGATTAGCCCCCTGATTTTTCTTTTCTTTTGTGTTTTTATGCAATCGAAAACTTATAGATTGTTTTGGATGCATAGTCCTTTCCGGCCCCGGTAACCGGAGACTTGAAATTCGGTTCATTGATTGAATTTGGGAAATACTGTGTCTCTAAACAAAATGCTTCCCGATCCTTGTATACAACGCCGCCTTTTCCTTTTTGTCCCTGAATAAAGTTTGCACTGTAAAGCTGGATACCCGGACAGTCGGTATAAACCTCCAGCTGAATGCCGGACTCCGGTGCATAAGCGGTAGCAACTTTTTCCACTTCGTCACCTGTGCGGTCCAATGCAAAATTGTGATCGTATCCACTGCCATACCGTAACTGGTCATTATCCGCATTGATATCCTGTCCAAGCGTCTTTGCCACGCGGAAATCAAACGGTGTGCCTTCCACATCCGCCAGTTCACCAGTTGGAATTGCTTTTCCATCCTTTACCGGTGTGAAATGAGATGCCTTGATCTGTACGGTCTGATTCAGCACCGAACCGGACGCATGCCCATTTAAATTAATATATGCATGATTAGTAAAATTAAACACGGTATCTTTATCTGCTTGTGCATGATAAGGGATTTCCAGACCATTGTCTTCCGTCACTTCATAAGTAACCTGAATGACTGCATTGCCCGGATATCCCTGCTGAAGATCCGCATCTTCAATCTGTAATGTAATCGCCTGATCTGTGCAGGAAATCACTTCCCAGAAACGTTCCGAAGTTCCATTGGAACCACTGTGAAGGCTGTTCTCATTATCGTTTGCCTCCAACTGATACTCCACACCGTTAAGTGTAAATCTGGCATTTGCAATACGATTACAGCTGCGTCCTACAATCGCCCCGAAATAACAGGTGTTCTTCTGATAATCTGCCACATCGTCATATCCAAGAACAACATCTGTATCTTCCCCATTCTTATTTTTTACAAATACAGACACCAGCGTTGCACCAAAATTTGTGACCAATGCCCGCATTCCTTTCGAATTACCGATGGTATATAAAGATGCTTCCGTCCCCTCTGCTGTCATTCCAAATGTTGTTTGTTTCATATTCCCTCCTATATTATCATCGCTACTTGTTGTATTCAAAATTTGTTATTTAAATATTACTTCTTTTCTATAAAGAAGTAAAGGAAAATGCCGATATAAATTATATAAAGTTTGGCTTATAGGAGGAATATTATGGCAAAGGTATCATCAGGTCTCAGCCTGTCATCCAATTACTTTATGCGCAATTTTTACGCAAACAATCGAAACGTCATCAAGACCAGTGGTCGTAATGATTATACCAAAATCGAACTTTCTTTTGAGGATAGTCGTGCGTTAACACGCGCATCCAAGCGTCTTCTGAGCAATGATTACGGTTCCGAGACTGATGAAAAAGATGAAGATGTCAGTGATACTACCCGTTCTTCCATCGAAGCATTCGTGACCACTTACAACAACGCCATCGATTCTTCCAAGACAACGAACAGCCATGACACCAAGCGCTATGTGAAGCAGCTGAAAGCCCTGACGAATAAGTATGCCAGTGAACTGTCCGATATCGGTATCACTGTCGAGCGTTCCGGAAAGTTGACCGTCAACGAAGATTTTCTCAAGACTGCCAACAATTCCAAGGTGCGCAAAATTTTCTCACCGGATCAAGAATATTCAAAAAAAGCCTATTCCATCTGCAGCAAATTCAACACCGCTGTCCGCGATGACATTGTTTCCCAGGTAAACGGAAAAGGCCTGCACATTAATATTTCACTATAACTGAAAATTTTTTCTATACTTTCCCGGTGTCGTATGCATACTTTTTTTGAACTGCCGGATAAAATGTTCCGTATTATGATACCCGCACCGTTCTGCAATCTCTGCAACCGGTGCATCTCCGGAAACCAGCAATTCACAGGCCAGTTTCACCCGGCTTTTGATCACATCATTCATACACGTCGTATGAAAATATTCCTGATAAATGGTATGTAAATATCCGGTACTGATATTGAGTTTCTGTGCCATATAAGGGACGGACCATTCCCGCGACGGATCCCAGTCGATTTCCTGCCGGAGCGCAACCAGCCGATCATATACTTCCGAAAAAGCCTCCGTCCGGCTCTCATCCGAAATCATATACACAAAAGACTCCACCAGATGATTGATAATCCTTTCCCTGTGATGCGACAGTCCATAATTCTGTGTACATATAATATGAAACAAGTCATAAAATTCTTCCGGTCGATGCATTACGATCGGTTTCCCAAAAGGAAAATGTTCATCCACGATCACCCTGTCTGACGTAAAATGCATCCAGCAGTCCATGTAGGACTCTTCTGCCGCATGATATCTTTGCTTTTGGTACGGTTTGAATAATACCACGCAATTCTTTGGATACTCCTCCCACACGCCATCTATGAAAAAACGCCCCTTTGTCCTGGTAAGAAGTAATAAATATTCGGGAAATCCGTTCGGACGGAACGATCCTTACGATGAAAACGGAAACGGCTACGGTGGCGGAAACAATGATGTACCTACTGCCATCGAACTTGGCAAACGCGCCACAAAATACGGTATGAAAGTCTGCATCGATTTTCATTATTCGGATTTCTGGACAGATCCAAAACGCCAGCATACACCGAAAGCCTGGGAAGGAATGGATCTGGAAGAAAAGTCCAACGCATTATACGACTTCACCAAAGACAGCCTGAAGCAGATGCTCGATGCCGGTGTTGATGTATCCATAGTACAGATTGGCAATGAGATCAACTATGGTATGTGCGGAGAAACGATTGCCGGTAATGTTACCAAATTATTGAAATCCGGAAGCAGCGCTGTACGTGAAATTTCAGACACATACAATCAGGATATCCAGATTGTCGTGCACTATACAAACATCACCCAGTCGGCTGCGTTATACAGTCTGATCAAAAATCTCCAGACCAGTGAACTCGATTATGACATCATTGGATTGTCTTACTACCCATTCTGGGATGGTGATATAGACAATATGAAAAAAGTCGTAGAAACCATCCAGAAAGATTATGGCAAAAAAGTAATGATTGCAGAAACTTCTTACTGCTACACCTCGGAAGATGGTGACGGAAATGCCAACAGTCTGGCTGGCACCGATGATCTGGTGGACGGTTATCCAGCCACTGTTCAGGGACAGACCGATATGATCCGCGATGTCATTGCTGCCGCAAACGAAGCCGGAGCCTGTGGTGTCTTCTACTGGGAAGGAACCTGGATTCCGGTAGGAAAAGCAACCGATGACAATTCTGCTATATGGGAAAAATACGGAAGCGGATGGGCAAGCAGCTACGCTTCTGATTACGATCCGGACGATGCCGGACTGTATTATGGCGGATGCGCATGGGATAATCAGGCATTCTTTGATTTCGAAGGTCATCCGTTGGAATCTTTAAAACTTTTTAACTATTTAAAAGAGGGAACAAAATAAATCTCTTTAAAAAAACATTTTTATAACTAGAAAAAGGCTTCGAAAGTGACTCTCCATTTCACTTCCGAAGCCTTCTTTATGCTATCGTTTTCTTCTGTCTCTTCCACTTTTCTGATAATATGCAGCTTTGTTCTCATACATCCGTGCATCTGCTGCCTTTGCGATATCATAAATCGTATCCCATTTTTTTCATCACTGGAGACATAGCCACAGGAAACCGACATTTCTTTGACCATCTTTCCCTGCCACCGCCGCACAGTTTTATCGAACGTCTCCCTGATATTTTCTATGTTCTGTATCTGATCGAGAACAATGATTACAAATTCATCGCCTCCAATGCGATATACTTTGCCAACCTCAGCAAAACATTGTTTCATACAGGACGCCACTCCCCGGATCAGTTCATCTCCTGCGGCATGTCCTAACGAATCATTCGCAGTTTTCAGGCCATTCAGATCCAGCGAAATATAAACAAACGCTTCATCCATACGCAATTGCGCAATATCTTCTTCGTATGCATGCCGGTTAAAACATCCGGTCAGTTCATCCGTATGCGACCGGTACATCAGCAGTTCTTTTTCTTTATCTGTTTTAAAAATGCGCCACAGCATATAGATCATACATGCAGTTGCAAGGCTCAGATACACACCAACGATAAGCATCGCAATGATTGTATTCTGGAAATTGAATGTGGATGTGATCAGAACACCTACCACATACTTATCATCCTGCCGCAGTATGCATTTTTGCTTTTTCCCGTCCACATAAACTTTCATTGATGCGATCTTGGCAAGATTGGAATCCCTCGTATCAACACCAATATCCTCCAGGGTTTTGCCTATTTTATCCGTATCTGTAGCTCCATAGATTTCTCCGGTTTTGGTATCTGCCACAAGAATACTCATTCCCTCATAAACCGGCATATTTTCCACTACCGAGGATACCTCGTTCTGTTTAACCTCTTCCAAAAGCCGCACCGGCTTGATTCCCACCTGTACCATCCGGGTTCCTGCTTCATTCCAGGTAATTGCATACATCATTTCCTTGCCTTCCGAAGTGTTCGGTGTCACATCCTGACACATGGTAAGCGTCTTGTCTGTGAGCATTGGCTTAAAATATTCCATCTGTTCCCCGGAGTCAAAATTATATCCATAATATTTTGGTACCGAACCGCTGTAAATGGCACCATCTTTATCAAACAAATGCACTTCGTCCACAGACATCAGGTTCGCAATCTTTCGTAGTTCATCTACATCTTTTTCCGCTTCCGGCTTGGCATCAATGATATATGCCACGGCCTTTGCCCGGACAATATAATCGTCCTTGAGCGAATTGATCAATTCCTCCTCGCTCTGTGTGTTTCTGTCCAATACATTGATCACCCGATTCAGAAGAACCTGCGATGTCTGATATGTATTTCTGTTGTTCACATTATTTAAAATCCCCGCTTCCAGCAAGAGAGCAATCAATACGACTGCCACACCCAGCAGGATAAATTTGCGCTTTTTCATATAGGTACCTCTATTATTTGAACATCAGCCATGCAAAATTTGCATCTTTAATGATAGTATACCACATCAGCCGTTGGATCAAAAGGGACTTTTCCCCACAATTCCTAGCCCAAAAGCGAAAATAAAAACACAACAATACCAAGAATAACAAGGATTACACTCGTTGCACGGTTCAGTGTCTTCGGTGTTGCCTTATTTGCAAATACTGCCGCAATCCGCGCCCAGAGAAGTGTAAAAATCACACACAGACCTAATACCAGCCAGTCTGG
>URYB01000034.1 GCA_900552085.1 uncultured Lachnobacterium sp. | reverse complement strand
CATCTGCATATCTATCTGATGCCGAAAGCCCTCATATCGGCTGCCTCCCGCCTTTTCCATAAGAAGGATGGCCTCCTCACGGTGCCCGGACAGATATTCCATAATCTGCCGTTCATTATCCTCGGCAGTAGCCGGATCTTCCTCTTCCCTGCGTGCCAGTTCGCTACACATATGCTCATAATCTGCAATTACCGGATCTAAAATTGCCGATAACAGTGCTTCTTTATTTTCAAAAGAAAAATAAAATGCTCCGGTCGTCACACCGGCCGCTTTGCAGATCTCGCGGAGACTGGCTTTTGCATATCCTTTTTTCAGGAACTCTTCTTTGCCAAACCTGATTAGCTTTTGTTCGGTCTGTTTTCTGCGCTCATCTTCCATAACATATGTTATGTTAGTATAGACTAACTCAGTTGTCAAATACCATTTATGCGTGTTCTGTATTCAGCTTCCATTCTGCCGATGCGGTCTGCAGCTTCACAAGTCTTGCATACCGTCCGCTCTTTCGCATCAGCTCCTCATGCGTTCCGCTCTCTGCAACCACGCCATCGTCCAATACAATGATCTGGTCTGCGTTTTCAACCGTACGCATTCTGTGCGCAATGACAAGCACCGTCTTTCCCCGGATCAATCCGGAAATTGCTTCCTGAATTTCCGTTTCATTGTCCACATCAAGCGAAGCGGTTGCCTCATCGAGCAAGATCACCGATGCATCTTTCAAAAGTGCACGGGCGATCGACAGACGCTGACTTTCACCGCCGGACGGTCCGACAAGCGCGGTCACCTGTCCCTGCTTTGCCGTAAATGAAACATCCTTTAATACCGGTTTACCTGCAGATCAACCGCAAACAGTTCTGCCATATTGGCCATGGCACCGGAAAGCGGATAGT
This sequence comes from uncultured Lachnobacterium sp., assembly GCA_900552085.1. Lineage (GTDB taxonomy): Bacteria > Bacillota > Clostridia > Lachnospirales > Lachnospiraceae > Roseburia. The sequence continues at coordinate 13,267 of URYB01000034.1, read as the reverse complement.
ACAGTCTCGATGCATCAATCAGAAACAGAATATAGGAAAATAACGTTGTCTGGTTGTGCAGCATCAGCGAATTTCCCACAACAATGACCGTCGCAAGTCCGAGCCGCAAAAACATCTGTCCGGTCGTGATCAGGCTGGCGCTGACCAGCTCGGAAGAAATCTGTGCTTTTTCCGCACGGTCCATTTTCTCATCCAGTTTACGCAAATACGGTTCTTCCTGATTGCATGCCTTGATATCCTGTACGGTTTCCAGACATTCCTGAATTCCATCTGCCAGCGCAAGTTTTGCATCCATATGCTTTTGTCCCTGCTTTGTCTGCAGTTTCCGGGACAGCAGGACGATCGCAAATGCAACTGGTGCAACCCACAACAGAGCCAGCCCCATTCTCCAGTCATAAATCAAAAGGGCAATGCAGACGATTGCGGTTGAAATAAGCGATCCCCAGAACTGTGGAACCGTGTGGGAAAATGCATGCTCAAATCCGGAGCAGTCCCCCATGATCGTATTGGTCAGATCCGAAAGGTCATGTTCCTGAAAGAAACGAAGCGGCATGGTACGAAGCTTTTCTGCAAGTGTAATTCTGCGGCGCTCACTCTCCTCATAGGTTCCCATATAGGTAATGGTGTACTGCAGATAATGCATGATAAAAATGACCACCAGAATCACGACTCCGACTCCTATGTACAGCGGAACCGAAACACCCTTTGAGCTGTTTTTGAGTAACGGGGCAAGCAGTGCATCCAGCACAACGGCGAGCAGTGCAACCGGAAGCATCAGGCTGATATAAGCAAGAACCGAATAAAGGATTCCTTTGCACAGATCTTTTGCGCCCTGTTCACTTAACGCATATTTTTTCTGAAGCGCTTTCTTCATGATTATACCTCCTTTCAACTTTATTTTTACCAAAAGAAAAGAACAGTTAGGTATTGCTAACTGTTCTCATTCTATCATTTCCTGTTTATTTGTCTGCCCCATATGGTTGACTTGGTCCCATTTGGTCAAAAACTCATCGATTCTGTTTCCGGTATTCGGTCGGAGACATTCCCATCACTTTGCGGAACGCCAATGCAAACTTACTCTGACTGTCATATCCGGTCTCCCCTGCCAGCATTGCAATACTGATATCCGCATCGGCAATCAGCCGCTCCGCCGCATAATTCATGCGATAGTTAAGTATCCAGTTTCCGATCGGCATACCATATATGGACTTAAAGCACTGCTTCATCGCAGTAAGCGGAATGTCAAACATTTTTGCAAGCATGGTCTGCGTATAATTCTCCTGAAAATGTGCTTCCAGAAAATGTTTCATCGCTTTCGTTTTCTCTACCTGCGTTTTATAAAAATATGGTTTTTCCTGCGATGTGTCCGAAATTTTATCTTTTCGGGTACACGGTACAATTCTTCAAAAATATGCTCTACATGTACCGGATCATGTATGACATTCGGATAGATATCCGGGCAGAATTTTTGCTGCAATTTTCTTACATCCACCGGAAAATCTTTTATTTCATTTTCCATGGATTTCTCTACGATTTTCAAATCCAGCGCTACCATCACGCCGTGATAATGAGAAAGCGGCATCTCAAATCTTTCTACATGGGTCAGCCTCCGATCCAGTTTCATATCTCCAGCTTCCACATACGAAAATGCATCTTTTCCGGACGGATATTCCAGCCTCCCCTCTCTGCAATAATCGATACAAAAAACATCCTGATCCGGTATAAATGCAGAGTCATAATAGTTCATGTGAAAATCATTGTATGCAACGATCACACCGGGAAAAATATCATACGCTGTAATAGTTCCTTCTCCCGTTTCATTTTCGAAATGAAACACACGACAATTATTTTCATTCCTGTTGTTTTTCTCATTCATTCCATTCATTTTATCTATACAAGCCGAAAATGTTCTTTCATTAACTCACGAAACAGTGCATCTGCTGTCCAGAATACATTGTGAGGTGTAACAATCGCTTTCAATGCAACCGGCTGCTCGCCCGTCGCTTTATAGTCTGCCAAAAACGCGTCCACCTGCTGTGGATTCATACCGGAAAACACCATCATTTCCGTTGCAAAATCCGGTCCATCGTACTGTTTCTTTTCTTTCGGAAATCCTTTGATTCCGGCTAACGCACCGAGTTTCTGTCCATAGTCTTTGCGGACAACTTCTGTCACATTCGCTCCCAGTTTCTGTGCCACTGTACGTACGGCTTTTTCCTTTTCTTTTTTTAATCCAAACAATAATATAACTGCCATCATTTCACCTCTTTTTCTGTTCTATGATTATACTTCTATGCGCCTGTTCTGTAAATAAAGTGGGTTAGTCAAACAAAGCTTTTGCCTTTGCATGTGAAAAATTGTATTCGCGCAATCCTTCTTCTTCCAAATTCTGTACAACATATTTTCCGTATTCTTTAACCCATTCGCCATTTTGTGTGGCAATTACAGGTGCTGCATCGGTGGACAAGGTCTGCAGATAATTGTAATCGATTGCATTTTCTGCTCTTATATGATTCATATGTGCAACGTCATATTTTGCAATCCAGTAATCCGGATGCGCGATGCCAAGTGCAAACACACAGACCGTCACAACCACGATCGTATAACGGAACAGCGGAAATTTATCCACATAAATTTGTACCAGAATACCGGTCAGAAAAATCCCGATCACTGCAAGCATCCAAAGCACCAGAAGCCGTAAAAAAGTAAGATTGTAATGCTGAATATACAGACACATCCGGAATGCGGACGATGCAATCATAATATACGTGCATCCACAGATTACCGTGAGCAGGATCTTTTTCAGACGATTTTCCCGGAGTAAGCCCCTGAACAGGAGCACCAGTCCAACATTGATCATACATACAAACAAAAGCTGGAAAAAGCCCTCTCTTGCATATCTTTGCTTTCTGCCGAAATTCTTTCCGATGCCAGATAACGGATGCCGCAGTACGCTGCCAGCAATGCATAACCAAACATAAACGCCATTCCTACCCATGTACCGAAATGGAAATCTATGGAGAACAAACTGCCAAATAAATTGGCAAACACCGCATCTGCCTGATACAACAGGGCCACCACAATTGCAAGAACCGGTATGGAAATCAATACGCCGATCACAATATACCCTGCTTTTCCTGTTCCCTTTTTCTTTTTAAATTTGCGGAAACAACTCATATCACTGAAGGGTTCCCCAATATAACTGATTGCTCCTCCGATTGCAACGAAAATCGAAACTACCTCTTTGGCAAGTGTCCATTTTTTCGTATTACAAAACTCAAAAAGAAGCAGACAGATGAGCAGACATACAATTCCTGCCTCATTTAACATCCAGATCCATTCGTTTCCCGTACATGCAATAGCCAATTGTAATCATGACAAAAAGCGGCAACGCAATACTTTGATAATTGTTGTACAAAAGAACCGTATAAAGTGCTGCATAGATGCATGTCGGAATTGCCATAATGGAAAAGATTTCCGCACGACGCTCCTTCTGTTGCTGTGTTTCTCCGAACTGCATCTGCTGTACAACATATGGCGACATGTTTGCCTGTGTATCATATCCTGGTACATACTGTCTGTTTTCCGGTCCCTGCATATTCATTTGTGGCTGCATACTGTTTTGCTGTTCCATCCTATTCCACACTCCTTTCTGAACCTCTACGCCTCCGTCTCATCCGGAACATATTCGAATAAATCTCCCGGCTGGCAGTCCAGCGCCGCGCATAATTTATTTAATGTTTCAACTTTCACGGCCTTTGCCTTCCCGTTCTTTAGAATAGAGACATTTGCCATTGTAATTCCAAGCTTTTCCGAAAGTTCTGTCACACTCATTTTTCGCTTGGCGAGCATGACATCGATATTTACGATAATTGCCATACTTCCACCTCTAAATTGTCAATTCATTTTCACGTTTCACATCATATGCATACTGCACCAGACGGGAAAGGCATTCACACAATATTGTAAAAATTGCTGCGATAAGAATCTCACCGATCACAAATACAATCTTATATGCATCCGCCTTTCCGATCGCTGCAATCCAGATCATACGGGCTGCAAATCCAAGGATTCCACCGATTCCATAAAGCCCCATATGGTGAAAATACTTTGCATTTTCCAGAGAAAAGGAATTATCTTTTCCTATCTGCGTGCAGACACGCCAGAACTCAAACAAAATGAGATAGCACAGTACCGCAATATACCAGCTGAATCCAACCCAGCCCCAGAGTACATTTCCCTGTGCTTTCAGCCGAAATGCATACGCCGTCAGTGCACCAAAGAAGAAAACGCCCATCACAGCAAGCAAAATTGTCATTCCCTTTAACCAGTATGATATTTTTGTCTGTTTCATAATCATCACCTCATAAAATTATTATATACATTTTCTGTAGTATATCCCATATTATAATAAAAAGCAACATAAATTTATTGTAATTCAATAAATTTATGTTGCCACGCAATATTTATATCTATTTTACTTTGATTGATACAATGTCGGAATATGCTCCATAATAATTCGTTCCATTATAAGTTTTGTATGCACGCACTTTATAATGCTTGGTTGATCCTTTTTTCAGCTTCGTATCCTTGTAAGTAACTGTTTTTCCGCTTTTTACGGTAGCAATTCTCACATATTTCTTTGTTTTACTGTCATAACGATATACTGCATATCCACTGGAACGGACTACCTTACTCCAGCTTATCGTCACTGCGGAAGACTTGGCGCTCAGTTTCAGGTTCTTCGTTTTGGACGGATTTGTACTCTCTTTATAGACAGAAGAACAGCTTCCCCACACGGTCACATCGTCTGTTTTCTTGTAAGCACGGACTTTAAACTGATACTCCGTCGCAGATGCAAGTTCTGTGATCTTGTAAGAAGTCGTACTTCCACTTGCAATCGTGGTAACTTTTTCATAAGCTTTTGTTTTTGTATTATATTTGTATACACGATATCCGCTCGCACCGGAAACTTTTTTCCAGGAAAGTGTCAGATAGGTACTGCTCTTCTTTTCTGTGCTCACATTGGAAACTTTTGCCGGAGGTGTTGTCACCGATACAACAGAAGAATAATTTCCATAATAATTTGTTCCTCCGATCGTCCAGTAACAGCGCACCCTATATTGGTACGTCTTGCCACTGCTTACATCCTCATCGGAATAACTGCGGCTTTTTGTCGATTTCAGATAAACATACTTATCCTCTGTCGCATCATACCGATATACACGGTATCCTGTCACATCCTCTGCTGCTTTGCTCCAGCTCAACGTTACAGGTCCAGAAGCCGATTCCGCCTCCGCTTTTAATCCAGTTGTCTTGATTGCTGTATCTTTGTACCAGAAATTTGCATCCAGATTTCCTGCATACCCACTGACTCTGGAAATTGAAGAATACTGCCAAAAATCATAATCATATAATACATCTTCATACGCACTTCCACTCTTGGAATTGCTAGTCGTTGTATTATTATAACGAGCAATCCAAATCCCACATTTATCGAGCGAATCAGTATCGATATAAGATTTGATCCACGCATATGATGCATATACGCTCGCCTGATAGCCTTCCTTCGTAATCGTATCGGCAAAAGCCTGACAGACGGCTGTCTCCTTAGCCTTGGATAATTTTCCGCCGGTCAGACGATTATGACTTCCTTTCTCACGGTCAATCACAATTGGAAGTGTCACATCCCAGTCATATTTGTCAATCTGTTTTAAAACGAATTTTGCTTCTTCCCGCGCTTCTTTTTCCGTAAGTGCCTGTGAGAAAATATATAATCCAATGTTGATATCATTTTCCAAAGCCGCCTGAATATGGGAATCAGCTGCAGTATCTTCATAAATACTTCCGTCCGAAGTGTCACGCGATCCTACGCGGACAAATGCGAAATCGATGCCTGCATCATGTGCTTTTTCCCAGTTCAGTGCGGTATTCTTTTTGTCCTTTGTCTGCCACCAGGACACATCAATTCCGTTGATGAGCTGATAGTCTTCGTAATCCGCTTTATGATAATAGGTTGTACTCGTATAAGTTCCTGCCGTAGTAAAAGAACTGTCCAGAAAGTCCTGCGAATAGGAGGAACCCGTTGCCGCCCTCATGGTCGGTAATGAATATGTTGCCGTAGCTCCTTGCATAATCAAAGCATCCAAATTCGGCGTTTCCTCATATACCGTCTCATCCTCGATGCTCTGTCCCATGACACCATCCATCTGCGCTGCCGGAACTTCTGCCTTCAATTGCTGCGGTGCAATCATACATGCCACCGCCAGTACCAATCCTGCTACCATTACTTTTGCTTTTGAAAATTTCAATTGTATATCTCCTGTATCTCTTACTATTACTATGTCTTTTCTTTTGTGTGCCAAAGCGCACAATTTATATCTAACCAAAAGATGCCATTTCTGTCAATGTTATTTTCTTCCTGCCGGCTGCTGCGACAGGCATCCGAGCTGATTCAATATATGATCCACACATGCTTCCACATCCATTTCCGCTGTATCCACTGCAACATCCAGATGTTCCGGCACTTCATAAGGACTGGTAATTCCCGTAAAATGCGCAATTTTCCCTTCTCGTGCAGCTTTATATAAGCCTTTGACATCTCGTTTTTCACACTCTGCGATCGAAGTGCTGACATATACTTCGCGAAATCCTTCTCCAATGATCTTTTTCGCATTTCTGCGATCCTGCCGGTACGGAGAGATAAATGCGGTAATTACAATCAGTCCCGCATCATTCATAAGCTTCGCAACCTCTGCAATCCGCCGAATATTCTCTACCCGGTCCTCATCGGAAAATCCAAGGTTACTGTTTAACCCCATGCGTACATTGTCCCCATCCAAAAGCATGGTCTTTTTTCCCATTGTATACAAACGCTTTTCCAAAGCGTTTGCAATTGTTGACTTCCCCACTCCCGACAGACCGCTCATCCAAATTGTACAGGCATTCTGCCCCATCTGTTGTTCCCTTAATGTCCGATCTATGTCCATATTATGCCACGTAAGATTTCGTTCCATCTGATTCTACCTGCTCTTTATGTTTCTATTTTCCTGCTTACTTTCGCTTAAAAATTTTGTTCCACAACGTCCGGAACGGATGCTTCGCTTTCCACATAAACTGCATAAAACGATTTCTGAGGCGTTCATTTTCATATCGCAGCCGTTCGGTCTCTTTTTGCAACGTACGAATTTCGGTCTCCTGCTCCACACTCCTGCGATAAAGATCAATGGTTACCGACGAGAAAAATGTGATCACATCCGCAAGCATCTGTGGATTGTCCGCATCCCACTTCGGAACATTTTTGATCTGTTGCGAAAAAAGCGGCTTTCCATCTTTGAAATATGTCTCTGCGACATATGTATTTCCAGCTTCGTATGGTGCAAGAAATTCTTTTAGTTCCTCCGCAGAAAGCATCTCCGAAGGTTCCTCCAGTTTTCCATCTATTGACAAATCTTTCAATTTCTTTCCAAAATATGAAATTTCTTCTCTGCTTAAATCTGGGACTGTATTCACAATTCTTTTGATCTCTGTCTCATTTTTTCCCAATCGAAAATTTGCATCTTTTTCAAGTTCTGTAAATTCCTCGGTAATTGGAAGATCAATTGCCTGCATAAAATCATGAATAATTGAACCATCGATCCAACTTGATGGTTCAAATCTTCGTACAACCATATTTTCCATTCCAAAAATATCCGCAATCTGATCCAGTTTCTGCGCATAATTTAATATTTTTCCATCTTTTTTCAAGGTTTTGCTTATATACTCATCACAGGATAATACCGAACCAGCTCCGATATTTTGTTTTACCCCCTGGTTCCAGCGTGACAAAAAGAAGGTATCCTGCCGACGAAGATATACGACAATTTTCACCCGATAACCATTGGCATCCGCCTGCTTTTTTAAATCTGCAAAGAGGTCTTTACGCGAATAGCTGGATGCATACCAGATCGACTCATCAGAAAGAATGACATGATCATAGGTTTGAAATTCATCAACAATAAGATCATACCCTTCCTGCAAGTACTGTTTTTCCAGCTCATGATCTCTGCCACCCTCGCGTTTTTCCACTTTCTGCACGAGGAAATGACCATTACGACGGGAATTTACATTTAGGTATCGATGCTGAGATTTCGGGAAAACATAGCCTTTACTTTCGAGCACTTCCCGGTTTTGTGCTAAAAATTTCTGAATGGAAGAGGTCGCCGTCTTCGGTGTTCCTATATGTAAATAAAGTGTTTTCATGTATAAATCCTCCTGATGTTTCAGCGCCTGTTCTGCTGATGTGCTATCATCATAAGGAGTTTTCCTTGAAAAAGCCTTGAAAGAAATTGCAAAAGAAAAAATTTTTGATTTATAATAAAAATTATAGGAGAACAATATGAGAATTTTAATAATTGAAGATAGCGTCCGGTTGGCTGATACCATTGCTGACGCATTACGTGATGAAAATTATATAGTAGATATTGCAAATGACGGATTGCAAGGATACGAAAATGCAGCAAGTGGCATCTATGATATGATTATTTTAGATCTGATGCTGCCAAAAATGAATGGATACGAAGTACTTTCCTCGCTTCGCAGAGATGGAAATGATGTCCCCGTACTTATTCTCTCCGCCCGCACGGAACTTGACGATAAAATACAGGGATTTACAGTTGGTGCAGACGATTATGTCACCAAACCATTCGAAATCGAGGAACTTCTCATGCGGATTCAGGCAATCAGCCGACGACGCATCCACCAGGACATTCTTCGTCCACATGCCGGAAACCTGTCTTTTGACAGCAATACCTGTGAGATTTCCAACACAAGCACCGGAAAATCTATGAAAATAAGTGGAAAAGAAATGCAGCTTTGCGAATTTCTGTTGATAAATCAGAATCAAGTGCTTGAAAAAGAACAGATTGCAACAAAAATATGGGGATACGATTCCAACGCAGAATACAACAATGTGGAAGTTTATATTTCTTTTTTGCGCAGAAAATTTCACCATTTACAGGTCAATGTGACGATCCGCGCTGTCCGTGGCGTGGGATACATTCTGGAGGTAGCCAATGATTAAAAAACTGCAACAAAAACTAAGTACGCTGCTTATTTTACTTCTCACTATCATCTGGATTGGAATTTTACTTCTCTTTTTAAATTCAACCTATCAGAGTAATTTGAAGGATGTAAAAGAAGATGTTCGTATCACCATCCGCGATACAAAATGGAAAAAATTTATTCGCACACAAGGTGCTTCTGCCGATCTTGACGATATAGAATATTGTGTATTTGAACTCAAAAAGAACCAAGAACCCAAAATTCTATTTCAAACTTTTAAGGATAAAACAAATGATGATCTTATTACATATGGTCAAAAATACAGTAAAACCTGGAAAAGAACCAGTCACACTTACCGATATACCTATATTTACAAATTTATGAAAAAGAAAAACAAGCGTTACCTTGTCTTAATTAGTTCTCGTCTTGCTTTACAAGATACCCTACCTACTATTATTGTATGTATCATATTGTTGTTTGGTGGACTGATCCTGTTTACATTTTCTTCCCGTACTATTTCCCGCTGGCTGACGCAGCCCATCGAGGATATGATCAGTTCCGAGAAAAAGTTTATTTCGAATGCCAGCCACGAACTGAAAACACCACTGGCAGTCATTCGTGCCAACACGCAGCTTCTGCAAAAAGAAGTTTCTGGAGATAACAAACATCTGGAATACATTCATCAGGAAACGGAACGCATGATTGTTCTTGTAAACAAAATGCTTACGCTTGTACGCCTGGATACTGCACAAAATCAGACACAGCCGAAACGGTTTCGTGTGGATGAAGCCCTGTATGATATTATCTATCCAATGGAAAGTGTTGCATATGAGAAAAAAATCCGCATGACTGCGGAGATTCAGGAAGAAATGTATATCGATGGAATCGAAGATCAGATTCAGAATCTTCTGTCCATTCTGCTGAACAATGCGATCAGCTATACGCCAGAATGTGGTGAGATCGTCATTCGTTCTTATTTGCACGCAAAGAAATTTTATCTTAAAGTAGCTAATTCCGGCGATCCGATTCCGGAAGAAATACGTGACCGTCTCTTCGAACGCTTTTTCCGTGCGGATGAAGCGCGTGAAGACAACGGTCACTATGGTCTTGGTCTGTCAATTGCCAGCAGCATTGCCGCCAATCACGGCGGACGTATCCGCGTGGACTACGAAGATCATAAAAATGTTTTCTCCGTTGTCCTTAACGCGCATTCGCCGGCTCAACATTAACCGATTTTCCTTTAATCTTGACATTTTTCATGCCACGGAGTACATCTTTTCCGTACTCCTGTGGTACCTCAACAAATGTATAATTATCATACATATCGATGGCACCTACCAGCTTGCCCGGAATCTTCGCCTCACCGGCAACCGCACCGAGGATATCTCCCGGACGGATTCTCTGGCTTTTTCCAATGTTAATAAACAGGCGCACCATGCCTTCTTCAGCTCCGGTATCTCCGGATAATGCATCTTCGATATCCCGGTCCTCTTTGGAAAGTTCCACCCCTCCGATCGCCTGCTTCAAAAATGCAGCTGCAATGTCCATGGCTGTATAATCACTGTTATTGACCTGACGCTCAATGAGATCGATCATGTCATTTAACTTGCCCTCTTCAATAATCTGCCCGATTTCTCCGAGAACTTTCTCTGCTTTGATTTCTGCCACATCATCCGATGACGGAATTGGCTGTGCATAAATCTTTGTCTTACAGTAACGCTGAATCTCTTTCAGCTTGTAGACTTCCTTGCCTTTTACGAAATTAAAAGCCCGTCCGGTACGACCCGCACGTCCGGTACGGCCGATGCGATGCACATAGTACTCATTGTCCTGTGGCAGATCATAATTAAATACGGCCTCCACATCATCGACATCGATTCCACGCGCAGCCACATCTGTAGCGATGAGAATATCGCATCTTCCGTTTCGGAAACTCTTCATCACACGGTCTCTCTGCTGCTGCTTCATATCCCCATGAATGCCTTCTGCCGCATACCCACGTCCCTGTAACTCAGAAGCAAGTTCATCGACCATACGCTTTGTGTTACAGAATACCAGAGAAAGCTTCGGATTATAGTAATCCAGCAATCTTGTCAGCACATCAACCTTATCGTTACGACGCACATCATAATAGTACTGATCAATATTCGGAACGGTAAGTTCTTTCTTTGTCACTTTGATTGTGGTCGCATTCTTCTGATATTTTTTTGTAATATCTAAAATCGGCTTAGGCATGGTTGCAGAAAAAAGCACTGTCTGGCGGTCTTCGTTCGTAATATATGATAAAATTGTTTCAATATCTTCGCGGAATCCCATGTTGAGCATCTCGTCTGCCTCATCGAGTACGATGGTGTTCACATGATCACTGCGGATCGTTTTGCGACGCAGATGATCCATAATACGTCCCGGTGTACCAATGATAATCGTTGCTCCGCCTTTTAACGCTTTGATCTGACGTCCGATATCCTGTCCTCCATATACCGGAAGCACTTTGATTCCATGCATATATTTGGCAAGCTTGCGAATCTCCTCCGCGCTCTGGATGGCCAGCTCTCTTGTAGGGGAAAGCACGATTGCCTGTGTCTTTTTATTGTTCGGGTCCACTTTCATAAGAAGCGGAATGCCAAAGGAAGCCGTCTTACCGGTTCCCGTCTGTGCCTGACCAATCACATCCACACCACTCATTACGACCGGAATGGCCTGTGCCTGAATCGGTGTTGCCTCTTCAAATCCCATCTCCTTAATCGCCCGCAGAAGCTGCGGGTATAAACCTAATTCTTCAAATTTAACTGATTCCATTCTTTTCCTTTTCGTTGCTTGTTAACATGTATCATTGTGATAAATCCATCACAATATCATCGGATTCCATGATGTCTCCGATGCAATAATTATTTCTGCTGAAATTTTTGACCTTATACAACATATCATCTGCCGCATGCAGAAAATCCCACATACGGTTTCCTCTCAATGGAATGCCCCAGCAGGCTCCCTGAGAAATTGTAACCATCGGCATAACTTTGGAGTACCGATGTTCCAATCCACAATCGAGAACTCGCTCCCGCAGTTTGGGAAATTCCCTTGATAATGATGACAAACTCATCGCCACCATAACGTGCGCAAAAAGCATCATACTCTTTTGTCAGTTTTTTAATCACATTCGCAATCGTCAAAAGACATTCATCCCCACGCTGATGTCCATAATTGTCATTAAATTCTTTAAAATAATCTACATCCAGGATTTCTACTGCCAGTGATGTCTCCTCCTGCAATGCCTGTGTAAAAATCTCATCGGAAAAATCATTCAGACGGTAACGGTTCGCCATGCCGGTCAGTGCATCCATTTCGGATTTCTTTTGCAGAATGAGTTTCTCCTGCTCCGCTTTCTGGCGGGCTTTCTTAACCGTCTCCAGTTTTTTGCGCAGTTCGATCACATTTCCCATAATGCCACGAGCCTCTTTCTCCATACGGGTAGAAAGCTCGTAATACAATCCTGCCGCCTGCAGGAATTCTGCACTCTGATCATGTTTCCGATAAAACTGCATTTTTAAAGACAGTATTTTCAATTGTAGATTAATAATGTTGAAATTGCGTGCCAGAGGCTCTAACACTTCTATTATGTGCCAGAACGATGCATCCAGATCCGTTTCTAAAAGAACCGTGCAACAATTGTAAAAATCGTTAAAAAGATCCAGAACTACCAGATTCTCCGGAAGTATTTCATCTATCATGCGAACACTTTCATCTCTATGGGCAACATCCCCCAATTGATGATAATACAATACCTCCACACAACAGATTGACAATTTATCGTATACTTCACAATAGAGCCAGTGTACCTGATGGATCTGTTCCAGTATGGGTTCCACTTCCTTTAGTCGATTTTGAAATACAAGACTCCGAATCAAATTATTATATATGCCGATCATGTATGTATGATATGTCTCATCTTCCGGGTTCTTTTGTACACACGCATAAGCCTCCCGCAGGGATTCCTCTGCATCCTTATAACGTCCGCATTCGTTATAAAGCATTCCCATATTTATGTACAGATAAATAATTAATTCTTCAATCTGATGCTCTTTTGCATAATTTAATCCATTTAAGTAATAGTTCAGCGCAATCGGTGAGTTGCCACGGTTCATCGCAGCAATTCCCAGATAATTGTAGCAGCGCACCATCAGATCCCACTCCTCCGCCTGGTCCAGATAAGACAATGCACGATTCA
>URYB01000033.1 GCA_900552085.1 uncultured Lachnobacterium sp. | reverse complement strand
TATCCGGATGATTCCGATGAGAAGGGCCGTTTGCTTCGTGTTTACCAGCAGTATTTCATGGTAAGCAATGCTGCAAGACTGATTCTTGATGAGGCTGTTGCAAAGGGATCTAACTTACATGATTTAGCTGATTATGCAACTGTACAGATCAACGATACCCATCCTTCTATGGTTATTCCAGAGTTGGTTCGTCTCCTTCAGGAAAGAGGAATTCTGATGGATGAGGCAATTGACATTGTTGCAAAGGTATGTGCATACACCAACCATACAATTCTCGCAGAAGCATTGGAAAAATGGCCAATTTACTTCTTAGAGAAGGCTGTTCCACAGTTGATGCCAATCATTCGTGAATTAGACAACCGTGTACGTGCAAAAGTAAGCGATGAGAGCACCTATATCATCAAAGACGGTCTGGTTCACATGGCACATATGGATATCCATTACGGATACAGTGTAAATGGTGTTGCTTACCTGCATACAGAAATCTTAAAGAACAGCGAGTTAAATAACTTCTACAAGCTTTATCCTGAGAAGTTCAACAATAAGACAAACGGTATCACATTCCGTCGCTGGCTCATGTCCTGCAACCCTGAATTATCTGCAATGATTACAGAACTCATCGGGGATGGCTGGAAGAAAGACGCCAACGAGTTAGAGAAACTTGGCAACTATGTCAATGATGATGCTGTATTAGATCGCCTTCTTGCAGTAAAGGCTGGAAAGAAAGCAGATCTGAAGAATTACCTTAATATGAAGCAGGGATTTGATATTGATGAGAATTCCATTTACGATATTCAGGTTAAGAGACTTCATGAGTACAAGAGACAGCAGATGAATGCACTCTATGTCATTCATAAATATTTCGAGATCAAAGAGGGCAAAAAGCCTGCAACTCCAATCACTGTATTCTTTGGAGCAAAGGCAGCACCTGCTTACATCATTGCAAAGGATATTATTCATCTGATCCTCTGCTTACAGCAGATCATCAACAATGATCCGGAAGTAAGCCCATACTTAAAAGTATTTATGGTAGAAAACTACAATGTAACCATGGCTGAGAAGATGATCCCTGCATGTGATATCTCCGAGCAGATTTCCCTTGCATCCAAGGAAGCATCCGGAACAGGTAACATGAAGTTTATGTTAAACGGAGCACTCACATTGGGAACTATGGATGGTGCAAACGTAGAGATCGCAGAACTTGTTGGAGATGATAACATCTTTACATTCGGTGAGGATTCTCAGACCGTCATCGATCGTTATGCAAGAGGCGATTATAATTCAAGAAGCTACTACGAAAAAGATTCCAACTTAAAGAGAGCTGTTGACTTTATCGTAAGTGATACCGTGAAGTCTGTTGGATGCGTTGAGAACTTAGAGCGTCTGTACAACGAACTTCTGAACAAAGACTGGTTCATGACTTTCCCGGATTTCGATTCTTACATCGAGACAAGGGAGAAAGCATACGATGCATATGCAGATCGTAAAGCATGGGCTAAGAAGATGCTTGTAAATATCAGCAAGGCAGGATTCTTCTCATCTGACCGTACCATCGATCAGTACAACAAAGAGATCTGGAAACTGTCATAAAAACAAATTATAGTAAATTTTCTATTCATATTTTAAATTATTCCTCCTCACACGGGAACCGGTTCGTTCGGTTCCCGTGTTTTATATTCGGGGGGTGCTTTTTTATCCCGGATATGGTAAGATAGGAGTGCATTTGATGGGCTGATGTTCAAGAATCAAATGAAAAGACTCGATCAATCAGGAAAGAGAGAATATAGAATGAAAAAGCGTATAGTTTCAACGATGCTTGCAGCAGTTCTTGCACTGTCTCTTGCAGCATGTGGATCAAAAGATACAACTGAGCAGGATGCGTACCGCCAGTATGGCATCAATTGTCTGGAGAGCGGAAATTATGAGGATGCGATCAAGGCATTTCAGAATGCATTGAACCAGTCGCTCGGCAAAGTGGGCGAGAAGGAAATTGATATCTGCTTTTACAAGGCGCAGGCACAGTATTTAAGCGGTGCAAAGGATGATGCCTTAGAGACTTACGATGCGATCATCAAATATAATAAAGACGGACGGGCATACTATCTGCGTGGAAACCTCTACTATGATATGGGAGAGGAAAAGAAGGCATTGGCAGATTATGAAGAGGCCGTAAAACAGGACAAAAAAGATTATGAATTGTACATCGGAATTTATGAATCCATGAAGAATCACGGAGCAAAAGAGGATGGACAGAAATATCTGAATCAGGCCATGGAAATTAAAGGAGAGAAGGCAGAGGACCTTTTGTACAAGGGACAGATCAGTTATCTTTTAGGGGATTACAAGACAGCTGTTACCGATCTCACCAAGGCAAAGGAAGATGGTCAGCAGAAAGCATCCTATTATCTTGGTCTGACTTATGAAGCACAGGGAGATAGCGATAAGGCACAGTCTTATGTAAAGGAGTATCTGGATAGCGGAGTTGCCACTTCTTATGAACTGTATGATCTTGGCAGTTCGGAGCTGGACGATGGGGACTATGAGGAAGCACTGACTTTCTTTAATGCTGGACTTGCACTTGAGAAAGTTCCGAATAAGCTGAATCTTATGAAAAGCGCGATCGCTGCCTATGAGTACAGCGGGGATTTTGACTCCGCAAAAAAGATGCTCAAAGATTATTTGGAAGAGTATCCGTCCGATGAGGATGCACAGAAAGAAAGCACATTTTTGGAGACTAGATAATGGCAAAACCACAGGAAATCGAAGAAATTGAAGAAAAAGTAATTTTAGTAGGTGTCAGTGAGCAGGAGGGCGATGATGCGGAAGATTCCGTGACAGAGCTTGCGGAACTGGTCAAGACAGCCGGAGCTACCGTTGTGGGCACACTGATCCAAAAGCGTGAGACCATACATCCGGGGACTTATGTGGGAACCGGAAAAGTAGAAGAGATTGCGCAGCTTATCGCACAGACCGGGGCTACCGGCATTGTATGCGATGATGAACTGTCTCCGGCGCAGCTTCGTAATCTTGAGAATATGTTAGATACCAAGGTTATGGATCGTACATTGATCATTCTGGATATTTTTGCGGCGCGTGCAACGACCAGTGAAGGAAAAATACAGGTCGAATTGGCACAGTTAAAGTACCGGCTCAGCCGGCTCAGCGGTCTTGGAAAAACGATGTCCCGTCTTGGCGGTGGTATTGGAACGAGAGGACCAGGAGAAAAGAAGTTGGAGATTGACCGCCGACTGATCAATGACCGCATTGCCCAGTTAAACCGTGAATTGAAGGAAGTGGTCAAACATCGTGAAATTACCCGCGCAAAGCGTGCAAAAAGCGAAGTTCCGGTTGTGGCAATCGTGGGTTATACGAATGCCGGCAAATCGACACTGTTAAATCATCTGACCGATGCAGAGGTACTTGAAGAAGATAAGCTTTTTGCAACACTGGACCCGACCACCCGTATGCTGGAACTGGATGGGCATCAGCAGGTGCTTTTGACGGATACCGTAGGATTTATCCGCAAGCTTCCGCACCATCTGATCGAGGCCTTCAAGAGTACGCTGGAAGAAGCAAAATATGCAGACTATATTTTCCATGTTGTAGATGCTTCGAATCCACAGATGGATAAGCAGATGCATATTGTCTATGAGACACTGGATCATCTTGGGGTAAAGAATAAAAAGATGGTTACACTGTTCAACAAGATGGATCAGCGCACCGAGGAAGAACCATTGCAGGATTTTCGAGCAGATCATATTCTGCAGATATCCGCAGCGAATAATCAGGGACTGGATGAAATCAAGGATCTTTTGCAGGAAATGCTGCGAGAGGATAAAGTTTATATCGAACGTGTCATCCCATATGCACAGGCAGGTATCATACAGCTTGTCCGGGAAAAAGGAGAGCTTGTCTCCGAGGAATATGTGCCGGAAGGAATCGAAATCAAGGCGTATGTTCCGATGGAAGTATACGGAAAATTGCCATAAAAATAAGCGGTCAGCAATTATTGCTGGCCGCTTGTTTTGCGTCTGTATTTATTTCATAGCATTTTTACGTGCGATCGATGCTCTCTTACGCAGGGTAGGATCAAGGATTCTCTTACGGATACGGAGACTTTCCGGAGTAACCTCAAGAAGTTCGTCGGTATCGATGAAATCCAATGCCTGCTCAAGACTTAACTTACGTGGTGGAACCAGTGTCAATGCCTCGTCAGCGGAAGAAGAACGTGTGTTGGTCAAATGCTTCTTCTTACATACGTTCAGCTCGATATCCTCAGCTTTTGCACTCTGTCCGATGATCATACCGGAGTAAACCTTTTCACCAGGTCCGATGAAGAGTGTACCACGTTCCTGAGCGGAGAACAGACCGTAAGTTACGGATTCACCAGTCTCGAAAGCAATGAGAGAGCCGGTGGAACGGTAAGCAATCTCTCCACGGAATGGCTCATAGCCATCAAACATTGTATTGATGATACCATTTCCCTTTGTATCGGTCATGAACTCTCCACGATAACCGATGAGACCACGGGATGGAATCTTGAACTCTAATCTTGTATAGCCGCCGGCGATAGAACCCATATTCTGAAGTTCGCCTTTACGCTGCTGCAGCTTGGAGATAACAGCTCCGGTAAATTCGTCCGGAACATCAACATAGGCAAGCTCCATTGGCTCAAGTTTTTTGCCATTCTCATCATAATGATAGAGAACCTCAGCTTTGCTGACTGCAAACTCATAA
Organism: uncultured Lachnobacterium sp.; assembly: GCA_900552085.1. Classification (GTDB taxonomy): domain Bacteria; phylum Bacillota; class Clostridia; order Lachnospirales; family Lachnospiraceae; genus Roseburia. Next base: position 9,566 of record URYB01000033.1, on the reverse strand, counting down.
CCTTCACGACGCATATTCTCGATCAGAACGGATAAGTGAAGCTCACCACGACCGGAAACTTTCAGGCTGTCCGGGCTGTCCGTCTCTTCGACACGAAGTGACACATCCGTATTTAATTCGCGGAACAGTCTGTCGCGGATGTGACGGGAAGTGACATATTTTCCTTCCTGTCCGGCGAGAGGACTGTCGTTTACGATGAAGTTCATGGAAATGGTCGGCTCGGAAATCTTCTGGAACGGAATCGCCTGTGGGTTTTCCGGTGAACAGATGGTATCTCCGATGTGGATATCCGCAATACCGGAGATCGCTATGATCGAACCAATCTTTGCCTCTGTGACATCTACTTTATTTAATCCGTCGAACTCATAGAGTTTGCTGATACGGACTTTTTCAAGCTTGTCAGGATCATGATGGTTGACAACGACTGCTTCCTGATTGACTTTCAGGGAACCGTTGTCCACTTTACCGATACCGATACGTCCGACATACTCGTTATAATCGATGGTACTGATCAGTACCTGTGTGCTGGCATCCGGATCACCGGTTGGTGCAGGAATATAATTTACGATTGTCTCGAAGAGAGGCGTCATATCTTTCTTCTCATCATCGAGGTTGTACATGGCATATCCATCTCTTGCAGATGCATAGATGAATGGGCAGTCAAGCTGCTCGTCGGAAGCATCCAGATCCATGAAAAGCTCTAATACTTCATCGATAACTTCTGCAGGTCTGGCTTCTGGACGGTCAATTTTGTTGATGCAGACAATAACCGGGAGATTCAAAGCCAGTGCTTTCATCAGTACGAATTTTGTCTGTGGCATGGTTCCCTCGAACGCATCTACTACGAGAACAACACCGTTTACCATCTTGAGAACTCGCTCAACCTCACCACCGAAATCGGCGTGACCAGGAGTATCAATGATGTTGATTTTTGTATCCTTATAAAATACGGCAGTATTTTTGGACAAGATAGTGATACCACGCTCACGCTCGATATCGTTGGAGTCCATGACGCGCTCCTGCACTTCCTGATTGGCACGGAACACACCGCTTTGTTTTAACAATTCATCAACCAGAGTCGTTTTACCATGATCGACATGGGCGATAATTGCTATATTACGAATATCATCTCTTGTTGTTACCATAATTTACCTTCTTTTCTATTATACATAACTCTTTGTGTATTATAACCTGTACCATTTTATCATAAAAATGCATTTTCGCAAGAGTTTCTTCTATGTTTAGTAAAAAATATGGCAAAAAATGTTGCTGTTCATATCTTGTTTTTTATCGACATACTTTGATGATTTCTTGCAATGTGGAAATGGTAAAACATAACCCTAACAAATATTTCCACAAAAGGAAGGGAGAAAATTCATGGCAGATAAAATGTTTGAAAACAACCAGGTAACGATTATTGGAGAAATTGTATCAGATTTCGTGTTCAGTCACGAAGTGTACGGGGAGGGCTTTTACATGGTAGAAGTATCGGTAAACCGCCTGTCCAACTTTGTGGACTACATACCGGTCATGGTATCGGAGCGTCTGATCGATGTGAAATCCGACTGCAACGGCCAGTATGTGTATGTGACCGGTCAGTTCCGATCTTTTAATCGTCACGAGGAACACAAAAACCGTCTTGTACTTTCCGTATTTGCAAGAGAGTTTGAACTTGTGGAAGCACCGGAAGAGGATCATGAGACAAATCAGATTTTTCTTGATGGCTTTATTTGCAAGGACAGTGTATACCGGAAGACCCCGCTTGGCAGAGAGATTGCCGATCTGCTTGTAGCAGTTAATCGTTCTTATGGAAAATCGGATTATATTCCATGTATCTGCTGGGGAAGAAATGCGCGTTTTGCAGCAGGCTTTGAGGTGGGAAGCCACGTGCAGATCTGGGGAAGAATCCAAAGCCGCGAGTACGTAAAAAAACTCAGTGAGACAGAAGTAGAGCAGCGTGTCGCTTATGAAGTATCTGTGAGTAAAATCGAATTTCTGGAATCGTAAAAACGCAAAAAAAGAGGCATACTTGATTATTTGACCTGTTTGTGGTATCTTACTTAGGATTCTTTGTATAAGCGTAAAAGTAAATCAGAGGACTCTGGTTTTATTTGGAGGCAGTTATGAACGAAGGTATTATACAGATTTATTATGGTGAGGGCCACGGCAAGTCAACCGCTGCGATCGGTAATGCAATCCGTTATGCAAGCGAAGGCAAAAGTGTGATTATCATCCAATTTTTAAAAGGGAAGAACGAGAATGAACTGGCTTTTTTGAATCGTCTTGAGCCGGAAATCAAGATCTTTCGATTTGCAAAATCCGATGAAAGTTTTGAGGAGCTGTCGGAGCAGGAGCAGCAGGAGGAGGCAATGAATCTGCGAAACGGATTCAATTACGGCAAGAAAGTCGTTACAACGGATGCCTGTGATATGCTGATTCTTGATGAGGTGCTGGGTGTGATTGATGAGAAGGTAGTTACACCACAGGAAATGCAGGAACTGTTTGAAAATAAACCGGACGATATGACACTTATCTGTACCGGACGTGTCCTTGAGGACAGTATTCGTCCGTATGCCGATGAGATTTATAATATCGCACCGGAAAAAATAAGGATTGACGAATAGTACACATGGTGCTATTATCAAAAAAGAAGCAAATAACTCAGATAGAGGTCGCGCAAGCTAAGAGTATTCTGTGGGATGTGACAGACACAGTCGAACACAGAGGAAAGGGGCGAGCGCCGAAGAGATAAAGGAGCTGTACTTTTATTTCTGGGCATAGGGTGAAGAACCGTATGACTGTCAACTTACAAAGTTGGAGAGCTATCGAATCTATAATATACAAAAAGTAGATTAGACCAGCTCAGGTGCGAGCTGGTTTTTTTATGGAAGGGAGAACAAATGGCAATATTTAAAGGCGCTGGTGTTGCAATCGTTACACCAATGAAAGAAAATCAGGATGTAAATTATGACAAGTTGGAGGAGCTGATCAATCAGCAAATCGATGCAGGTACCGATGCAATCGTTATCGCAGGTACAACAGGTGAGAGTTCTACACTTACCATGGAGGAACATCACGATGTTATCAAGGCTGCTGTCGAATTTACAAAGCATCGTGTTCCGGTTGTTGCAGGAACCGGTTCAAACTGCACACGCACAGCCATCCAGCTGTCACAGGAAGCAGAAGAGGCTGGCGTAGACGGATTACTGATCGTAACACCATATTACAACAAGGCAACACAGGCCGGACTGATCAGTCATTATTCACAGATTGCAGACAGCACAAAATGCCCAATCATCATGTACAACGTACCGGGAAGAACCGGATGTAACCTTCTTCCGGAGACCGTTGCAACACTGTTTTCTGCAAAGGAGAACATCGTAGGATTAAAAGAGGCTACCGGCAATATGGCACAGGCAAGCAAGACAATGGCACTTACCGATGGCAAGATCGATATGTATTCCGGAGAGGATGGACTGGTTGTTCCGTTGTTATCCATCGGTGCAGTCGGTGTGATCTCTGTATGGAGTAACGTAGCACCTGCAAAAGTACACCAGATGTGTGACAGCTTCTTCAAGGGTGATATCGAGACAGCAAGAAAGATCCAGTTAGAGGGACTTCCACTGGTAGATGCATTATTCTCAGAAGTAAATCCAATTCCGGTTAAGAAAGCAATGAACCTGATGGGCATGGAAGTCGGACCACTTCGTTCCCCGCTTTGTGAGATGGGCGAGGCAAACGCTGCAAAACTTGCAGAAGTAATGAAGAACTACGGTTTATTGAAATAAGAAAAGTATCGGATGATGTCCGGTGAACGAAAGGATAAGAGACGAAAATGACGAGAGCAATTATGAATGGCTGCAACGGAAAGATGGGACAGTGCATTACACAGATTTGTGCCCAGGATCCGGATATTGAAATTGTTGCAGGAATCGATATGTATGATGGAATCAAAAATACGTATCCGGTATTTGCAAGCCTTGCAGAATGTACAGTAGATGCAGATGTAATTATTGATTTTTCCAATGCAAAGGCAGTGGATGCACTGGTAGATTACTGTGTGGAGAAAAAGATTCCGGTTGTATTGTGTACGACAGGACTTTCTGAAGAACAGTTACAGAAAGTCGAGCAGGCATATGAGAAAGTTGCAATTCTTAAGTCTGCAAATATGTCATTGGGAATCAACACTTTGATGGAACTTCTCAAAAAGGCGGCAACGGTATTTGCGCCGGCAGGATTTGATATGGAAATCGTAGAGAAGCATCACAACCAGAAGTTAGATGCACCAAGCGGTACGGCACTTGCACTTGCAGATTCCATGAATGATGCACTTGAGGATGCTTATACTTACAAGTATGACAGAAGCCAGGAGCGCAAGAAGAGAGATAAGTACGAGATTGGTATCTCTGCTGTCCGCGGTGGCAACATCGTCGGTGAGCATGAGGTGATTTTTGCAGGACAGGATGAAGTGATTGAATTTAAGCATACGGCATATTCGAAAGCTGTATTTGCAAAGGGTGCAGTAGAGGCAGCGAAGTTCCTGAATGGAAAAGGTGCCGGACACTATGACATGGCAGATGTCATTGCTGCAAAATAAAACAAAAGGAAAGTCGAACACCTTGTGTGCTCGGCTTTTTTTATGGCGTTTTTGTTGACATATTTTATATAAAAATCATATAATATTCTTAATTGTACATTTCTATAAGGTACGAAAGGTATGTTATGAAAAAGAGAAAACAAAGAATGTTATCTGTCATGCTTGTAGCAACCCTGTTCGCCGGTACTCCGGTCAATATATTACAGGTGCAGGCAAAGGATGTCTGGTATGAAGATATCGATATTGAGATACCACAGTTTCCGCAGACATATGGAAGCGGAGATTATGTTGCATCTGTCCATGAAACGAATGTGCCGCAGATAGAAGAACAGCTGATTACGGATGGCATGAAGGGGGCTTTTGCGATTCCTTCAGCGTACCACAATACATTAGCACAATTGCAGACATTGTATCCACAGATCCGTTCGCAGGGAAATTATAATACCTGCTGGGCTTTTACCGGTGTGGGACTGGCGGAATTCGATCTGATTACGGATGATAAGGTGGCAGACAAGAGTATTGATTTAAGTGAATTACAAGCCGCTTATTTTACGTATCATTCGGTGGATGATACATTTGGAGGCCTTCTTGGGGATGAGTTTACGCTGAATTTAGAAAATTATCTGACAGCAGGAGGAAATCTGGATTATCTGTCACGTTCGCTGATGCAGTGGAAGGGACTTGTAAAGGAAACGGATGCTCCGTATACAAGACCGGTGAATGTGATGTCGGATGGTCTTGCATTTAAGAAGGATGTGGCACATTTGCAGAATGTGTATGTGCTGAATATCCACAAGAATCCGGCTGCTGTGAAGAAAGAAATTATAAAGCATGGTGCGGCAGGTATCGGACTTGAAGCTGCAGATAAAAATGTCTATGACCAGATGAACTATTATGAAGCGGAAGGCGGAATGGTTGCGACCTATCGCTGTGCAAAGAAAAAAGCAATCAATCATGCAGCAATGATTGTGGGATGGGATGACGATTTTCCAGCGTCTGCATTTAAGTATCCGGCAAAGAAAAATGGGGCATGGCTGGTGAGAAATACCTGGGGCAATCAGACGGAAAACAGTTATTACAGTTATTTCTGGATGTCGTATGAGGATGCTGGTCTGGAAGATGCGGCCTGGATCATGGATTTTGAACCAGCGGATAATTACGATTACAATTATCAGTATGATGGTGCTGGCTATGCATACAAGGCATGCACATTTGAAAAAGAAGCCAATGTATTTACAGTCAAAGGGACGCAAAATCAGCAGCTGGAGGCAGTTTCTTTGTCAATGCTGGATGATGCAAATGTTTCCTATACGATTAAGGTTTATACAAATCTTTCCAGCGGGCAGAGGCCGACGAGCGGCATTTTGGCAGCAAAAGTCAAGGGGAAGACAAGTTATGCCGGAGTCTATACGATTCCACTGAAGAAAGCAATCTCTATTCCGAAGGGAACAAAATATGCAGTAGTTGTGGAGTTTAACCAGAAGAATAAGGGTGTGGATTTAGAATGTTCCGGAGCAAATGCAGATTGTAAGATTACTGCCTTTAGTGATTTTGGACAGAGTTTTGGATACTATAAAGGGAAATGGAGAGATCTGGCAGATCTGCTGAAATACAAAGGCGTTGGAAATCTCTGCATCAAAGCCTATACAAACAAGACAGGAACAAGCGTCGGAAAAGTAAAGACGGTGTATGCAAAAGCGGGAAAGACCAGTACGAGCCTTTCGTGGAGCAGTGTGAAAACTGCAAAAACATATGAGGTGTACCGGGCAACTTCGGAAAAAGGAACTTACAAGAAAGTTGCAACGGTAAAAGGAAAGCATTATACCGATAAAAAACTTTCCAAAGGAAAGACTTATTATTATAAGGTGCGTGCCTGCAAGACCAAAGGAAAGAAGTCCGTGGCAGGAGTGCTTTCCGGTGTAAAGAAAGTAACGACAAAACGATAGGATACAAACAGAAAGGATTATCAGATGTCAATATTAATAAAAGGTGGCCGTGTCATCAACCCGGCAACACAGATGGAAGAAGAAGCAGATGTGTTGATCAAAGAGGATAAGGTCGTAGAGATTAAAAAGAACATGGAAGAAAAAGCAGACCGCGTATTGGATGCCAGTGGCTGTTATGTTATGCCGGGATTCATTGATATGCATGTGCATTTCCGTGATCCGGGATTTGAGCAGAAAGAAGATATTTATACCGGAATGGAGGCTGCGGCTCACGGTGGATATACCACAGTGCTTACAATGCCGAATACGAAACCGGTCGTAGATAATGCAGACGTTGTAAATTATGTACACAACAAAGCAAAAGCAGGTAACTGCATCCATGTATTACAGGTCGGCGCTGTCACCAAAGGACAGATGGGCAAGGAACTTGCCGATATCAAGGGAATGGTAGAGGCCGGAATTCCTGCAATCAGTGAAGATGGTAAATCGGTTATGAATGCGGAAGTGTACCGTGAAGGAATGCTTGAGGCAGCAAAATATCATATTCCGGTACTGGCACACTGTGAGGATATCAACATGGTACATGGAGGCGTCATGAACGCAGATGTCAAGGCAAAAGAACTTGGTATGCCGGGCATTACGAATTCTGTGGAGGATGTCATTATTGCAAGAGATATTGTACTCAGCAAAGATACCGGTGCACAGCTGCATTTGTGCCATTGTTCCACAAAAGATTCTGTAGAGATGGTACGGATTGCAAAAGAAGAGGGACTTCATGTTTCTGCAGAGGTTTGTCCGCATCATTTTACACTTACATCCAATGATATTACGGAATATGTGCCACAGATTGAAGCGGGTATTCTGATTCCAAAAGAAACCGATGCAGATACGAACTACAAGATGAATCCACCGCTTCGTACCAAAGAAGATGTGGAAGCATTAAAGGAAGGTCTGCGTGACAATATCATGGATGTGATTTCTACAGACCATGCGCCGCATACATTTGATGACAAGAATACGTCCATGAAAAAGGCGCCGTTTGGCATTGTCGGATTGGAGACGGCTGCATGCCTGACCTATTCCGAGCTTGTATTGGGAGGATATCTGACACCAATGCAGATGGCAGAGAAGATGAGCTACAATCCTGCAAAAATTGTAGGAATCGACAAAGGTGATATTCAGCCGGGAAAGAAGGCGGATATCGTAATTTTTGACCCGAAGGAAACTTATACGATTGACAAGAATAAATTTGCATCGAAGGGAAGAAACACACCGTTCCACGGAAGAAAAGTGACCGGACGTGTCAAATGCACGATCTGTGATGGAAATGTAGTATTTAATGAAATTAAGAATAAAACAAAATAAAAGATAAGAGGAAAAAGACATGATCAACAAATTAGTAGACAAAATCAAGGAAACCAATGCACCGATCGTTGTAGGATTAGACCCGATGCTTTCCTATGTACCGGAGCATATTCAAAAAGCTGCATTTGCAGAGTTCGGTGAGACACCGGCAGGTGCAGCAGAAGCTATCTGGCAGTATAACAAGGCAATCGTAGATGCAACTTATGATCTGATTCCGGCCGTAAAGCCACAGATCGCTATGTATGAGCAGTTTGGTATCGAAGGTGTAAAGGCATTCCAGAAGACGGTAGATTACTGTCACGAAAAGGATCTGGTTGTCATCGGCGATGTAAAGCGTGGAGATATTGGATCGACATCTGCTGCTTATGCAACCGGACATCTTGGAAAAGTACAGATCGGAAGCAAGAGCTACTCTACGTTTAATGAGGATTTTGCAACTGTAAATCCATACCTTGGAACCGATGGTATCAAGCCGTTCGTTGATGTATGTAAGGAAGAAAATAAAGGTATCTTCATTCTTGTCAAGACATCTAATCCGTCCAGTGGCGAGTTCCAGGATCGTCTGATCGACGGCCGCCCGCTGTATGAAATCGTAGGTGAGAAAGTTGCTGAGTGGGGAAGTGAGTGTATGGGAGAGTCTTATAGTTATGTCGGAGCAGTTGTCGGAGCAACTTATCCGGAGCAGGGTAAGATCCTTCGTAAGATCATGCCAAAGTCATTTATCCTTGTTCCGGGTTACGGCGCACAGGGCGGAAAGGGTAAGGATCTGGTTCATTTCTTTAACGAAGATGGATTAGGAGCAATTATCAATTCTTCCCGTGGTATTATTGCAGCTTATAAGCAGGATAAATACAAAGAGCAGGGAATCACACCGGAGAACTTTGCAGATGCATCCCGTATGGCGGTTGAAGATATGATCGCAGATATTGCAGGAGCTTTGGCATCTAAGTAATCTGACCGTGGGAACATTTATATTGGAAGCAGAATGCAGGAGAGAAAAATGAGCGAAAAGTTTCAGGAGACCGTGACCGTTGTCTCACAAAAACAGATCGGTACGGGAATATATGATTTAACCATTCAGACAAAGGAGATTGCAGCGGCAGCGAAAGCCGGACAGTTTGTTTCGGTATACAGTAACGATGCAAGCAAGCTTTTACCTCGTCCAATCAGTCTGTGCGGAATTGACCGCAAAGCAGGTACATTGCGCCTGGTTTACCGCGTGACCGGGGAACATACCGGAACCGAAGAGTTTTCCAGACTTCAGGCGGGAGATACCATGAAAATTATGGGATCGCTGGGCAATGGATTTACCGTGGAAAAAGGTAAGAAAGCATTTCTGATTGGTGGAGGTATCGGCGTACCGCCAATGTTACAGCTGGCAAAGGAAATGAAAGATGCCGGAGAAAATTTCCAGATTGTGATGGGATATCGTGATGCCGGAACTTTTCTTCTGAATGAATTTAAAGAACAGGGTGAAAGCTTTGTGGCAACTGAGGATGGCAGTGTTGGAACCAAAGGAAATGTACTGGATGCAATTCGCGAAAACCATCTGGATGCGGATGTTATCTATGCATGTGGACCGACACCAATGCTGCGTGCCCTGAAAGCGTATGCCGAAGAACAGAACATGACATGCTATGTTTCCATGGAGGAACGTA
>URYB01000032.1 GCA_900552085.1 uncultured Lachnobacterium sp. | reverse complement strand
AGTGGCCGCAGGCACTGCACCTTCTTCCTGTCCATATAGATATCCAGATTCTCCGTATCAAATCTGACGCGATAGGGAAACATCTCGTAGACAGGATATTCACCTTTTACGTCCACACCGCTGTCCTCACAATATTCCAGCATCTGTTCCGCAAAATTTCCGCTTTCAAAATATGCTTTCCGGTCAAACTGTGCCGTAAGCGCCTTCATTTCCTCCAGAATTTGTGACTGCTCCCTGCAGGCTGCCTGCAGCAGCTCCATATCCCTGTCACAGCTTTTCAAATCCCCGGTTTCCATTTCTTTACCAATGGCTTTCTGCAGTCTCTGCACCAGAGATGTCTTATCTTTAAAAGCCTTTGCCAGCGTCTGGTACTCCTGATATAAACTTTCGTAATTCATCGTTTTCCTTCTTTCTTAGTTCATCTTATTTTTTCATACACCAACCCGATTTGCAGCGCTGTCGCTTTTCCCTCTGTCACGCTCCGTGGGCAGCAAAAATTTCTGTCCCCCACATATCATTGAGTATACTGAAAACACCGGTTAATTTCAACATTTTTTGATAATATATTCCAATTTGTTTCATCACATGATATACTGAATGACACGATTCAAAGATTCTGTCCGGTCAGGTTTCTTTATACGCTTGTGTATGGAAATCCCATGGACTGCCGGATATACCGCAAAAAGGAGAAATTATCATGAATCTGCAGCTTTATCCCTGGCAGAAGGAATGCCGGCACGCATGGTTTGAACATGGCTGCCGAGGAATCGCTGGTGTGGTCACAGGAGCCGGCAAAACTGTCATGGCTCTCTCAGCCATGGAAGAGCTTCGCCGCAGACTGCCTGTCCCGCTACGTGTAAAGATTATTGTGCCCCAGACATTTCTGACCTCCCAATGGTCCTGTGCCATGCAAAAGCTGGCCGGCATCCCACGCTGCGAAATCGGATGTTACCATGGAACACATAAAGATTCCACAGAGTGCCCGAATATGATTTATGTCATTAATTCTGCACGCTATACCCTTTCACGCCATATTCTTCGCGATATCAATATGGGCTATGCGGTCCTTTTGATTGCGGATGAATGCCACCATTATGCCGGCGCTGAAAACAGAAAAATATTTGAGTTTCTTCCGTATCTGCCGGAGCAGGAAAAAAACTTCTTTTCCCTGGGCCTTTCTGCCACCCCGCGCACAGACGGCTATGAACAGTACCTGATTCCTGCCCTTGGTCCGGAAATATATCGTTATACCTATGAAGATGCCGCAATCCGCAGCAGCATCCGTCCTTTTGTAATTTTTAATATTGCCCTCACCTTCACACCGGAGGAACATGATTCCTACCAGGAGTTAAGCGACCGGCTTACGCTCCTGATTAACAAGCTGTATGCCAGATGCCCGTATCTCAGGAAGCTGGATCACATCAGGTTTTTTCATACCCTGAAACACCTTTCAATCTCTGCGGGCTCTCCCCATACCGCACAGCTTGCCCAGACAGCCCTAACCCTGTCCTACCAGCGTAAATCCGTAGTTTACAATGCCGCCGCCCGAACTCAATGTACCCTGCGGCTGATTGAAAAGCTTTCGCCCGCCTCTCGTATACTTATTTTTGGAGAAAGAATCGAACAGGCGGACAGTCTTTATAAATGTCTCAGCCGGATCTATCCCAATCAGACAGGCCGCTATCACTCCCAGATGGAACCGGAAGCAAGAAAAGCCGCCCTTGACCGCTACCGCAGCGGAGAAAACCGTATTCTCGTAACCTGCCGTGCGCTGGACGAAGGTTTTGATATCCCCTCAGCCAATATAGGAATTGTCCTCTCCTCTTCATCCGGGGAACGCCAGCGCATCCAGCGTCTCGGACGAATCCTGCGCAATTTTGACGGCAAGAGGATTACCGGGCTATACTATCTCTATATGGAAAGCTCTTCCGAACCTTCCGCATATATGCCTGAAACCGAGACAGAACAAACCTGTTATCCTTCCCTGTCTCTTGCTTATGACAGTCAATCCGGCCGGTTTGTGCATCCGGAATACGAAGCACGCGCACATACTGTCCTGACCAAATTAAAAAACCAGGAGAAAGACCCCCGCATTCTGGATGAATGCCGCCGCTGTCTTTCCCTTGGTTTACTGCGTCCGGACTGGCTCATGCCCGAAAAGGATCTGGAAGATTTAAGAAAAAATGCGTCAGGCAAACGCATGGAAAACTATTGGATTTGCATGAAACTCATGCATCAGATGCTGTGAAGACTTAAAGAGAACGGAATCAGCCAGTTCTTCACCGTGGGGAGGGCGGAAAAAGAAGCCCTCCATGTGAGTTCCAATGAATCAATATTTACATTTCTATCTTTTCAATTTGACATTCATGCACTTTTGACTTCGTTTCGGGATGAGCTTTCGAATCAGTGATTGCCTTATATACATCAACCCAGCCTTCATCCATAACAGAAAGAACATAAGTGCTCCTTACTTCCTCATTTGGAATAAAAGCCTCTTGTGTTTTGCTATCATAGGCTGGATAGCCGAGATGAATCAGAAGCGTCAGAACATCACTGGCCGACTTGAATGTAGTCATATCATTCTGGAACATTTCTGTGTTCACCTTGCAGCGACCACCACCCAGCATGTCCACAACCCTCAGATTCCGTAAAACCAATGTATTTTGCAATACCATCGGGATTCGTCATTGTCAGTTCTCTGAAATTATTAAGTGCCGACTGTGTGCCGTATTTCTTGATGGGAAGGATGCCAGTAATATACGCCAGTTTCACAAACTCATCCGCAGAACTGCCCTTGAACAATCCACGAAGGAAATCTATATATTCACCCAATAACGCTTGGTTCTCCTTATCCTCTCGGAAAAAACAATCCCATTCATCAATGATGGTGACGAACTGCAAGCCTGTAGCGATATTTATAGGCGCCAAGGCTGATGCAGCCACAGTTTCCTTATCACCAACAATCTGTGGACATCCTCTGGTAAGGCTGCCGGCATCCGCTAGAAAGAACGCCAGCACATCCTTCTCTGTAACTTCCTCCAGACTGCCGCATCCCTGCTGCTGCAAAAAGCATAAAAGCGAAACCGTATTTAGCGACTCATGATAGATAGTTGTTTCTTTTTTACTTCCTTGACTTCCATGGGCGCGGTAAAAATCAATGAGTTTTTTGAATTCATCAGGGAGATTCTCATAGGCATCGCTATCAAACGCATAGCTTTCCGGAGCTTTCAGGAACCCCCGGCAACGTCAAACCGCTCAGTCATCCTAAGGAGGTGCCTTTTGCTTCGCAACACAGCATTTGATAAGTAGTAATTTAAAGTAATCACAAGACTTCGAACTGCTTGCTTTCGCAGTTTCCGCTATACTGTAGGCAATCACGCTGCCATTACAGCCACAGCAGTCAGCTACGCCCATATCGGCTGGCCAATTCTCACAGTCTTTGATCTTGAACCCCCTTCCCGAAGGCGATATTGTGCCGCTATTATAGTTGTTTCCGAACTCATAGCCTTATCTCCAACGGTATCAAAAGTTAAGTCTTATACTTAATACTTGCAAAAGAAATATAGCCTATTGTCCCATATTTTAACGGATCAGTGTACATACTATCCAACGTTTGCATATCAGCCAGCCAAAACACGTACAATAGAATATATAAAGTACGCATCATTCTCAACAGAATCTTCAATCTGTACACAATCCAGTTCCGGATGCAATGCATTTTTATGTGTTGTTGAATGAAGTACCTTTCCATTCCCAAGATATAATGCAACATGGTGAATCTCATTCCAAAAGCCACATTCATCCCCCTGATCGCAATTCAAACTCGTATAAAATATGATATCTCCCGGCATTGCGTCCTCAATACTATCTACAATCTCATAATCAGGATTATGACTTGCCATGTAGTACTGGTGATAACTTGAGCCATCCAATTCAATATCTGCTGCCTGTAAAATAACTTTTATAAAACCGCTACAACTTAAGACATCACCGCCATCAGACTCAGTTTTGTAAGTTTGTCCCAAATAGGTCATTCCAAGACTGACAATCTTTGCTAAATCCGAAGCGCCTTTTACTGTCGCAGCGCCGTTTTCATCCAGTACAAAACTCAAATCGCCTACACTCACAGTTGTATTTTTTAACATTCCTTCATCAGGATCAAAATAATACAATGTATCTCCTATAGATTGGAGACCAGTAATCTTTCTCCCATTTGTTGGATAGAAAAAGTAGTTTTTATCCCCGATGGTCTGGAGACCATAGCCAATTCCGCCGCTTTCTAAGAAGTAATAGCTGATATTGTCTGTTACCTGATAAATTCCTGAAACGCTAGCACCGCTGTTGATATCAAAATAGTACTTAATGTCATCAATTACTTGATACCCCGTTCTGATTGAGCCATCACTTTCATTAAAATAATAAGTATCCTCTCCCAGATGCACTAAGCCAGTTGCATATCCCACCTCTGAGTCATCATAATAAAAAGTGCTGCCTTTGGTTGTTACAAAGCCAGTTACGCGTTTACCTGATACCGGATCAAAATAGTATGTTTTTCCATTGATTTCCTGCCGTCCAGTAATCTGTCGCCCGGTTGCTTCATTAAAATAATGATAGCTTCCATCAATTTCAATTAATCCACTTTGTCTAATACCTGTCTCGATGTCAAAATAATAGGTATTTCCACCATAAGACAGAAGACCGAATTGCTGAACTCCCTCCGTGCCAAAATAATAAATGTTCTCGTCCAATGTCAGGGAACCTGTTTGCATAATTCCCTGTTCATCAAAATAGTAGTTCTTGCCATTAAGCGTCTGCCAGCCGGTCAGCAGTCCGGTATCAGCAAAGTAATATGTTTTTCCGACTCTGTTTTTTACAAAGCCATACTCATTTTTTCCTTCATCTGAGAAATAATAAGCCACGCCATCTATAGTCTGAATTCCAGTCAGCATAGCTCCCGTCTGAATATCAAAATAATAAGTATCGTTTCCTATTCTCTGCCAGCCGGTCTGTAATCCGCTCTCTTTATAATAACGAATGTTGTCTCCAACGCTGAAAATACCTCTTTGCATAATACCTTCAGCATTAAAATAATAGCGAACACCATTGATGGTCTGTTCTCCGATAACACGCGTGCCGCTGCCATCCAGATAGTATAAATCCTCCTCACTGCTCATCCAGCAGTTCTGGCGTTTGATCCCTTGATTGTCATATAACTCTGTATCCGTGCTAAGCTTACCAGTCAACAGATCTGCTTTATAGAGAGCGTTATCAATACATAATGCACCAGTTGCCAACACCCCATTTGACAGGAAATAATACTTCTTGCCCTCTATTGTTACTAATCCGGTTGCCATAGCTCCTGTGCTCGAATCAAAATAGCGAGTTTCGCCGTTGACCGTTACAAATCCTGTTTGAACACAACCATCCTCATCCATGTAATAACTGTTGTCATTTACCTTACGCATACCTGTAAGAAGCGTACCGTTCAAAGATGAGAAGGCGTACTTTTTCCCATTAATTGTCTCAATACCTTTTGCAAACTTACCATCTTTTACATAATACTTTAAACCGCCGATTTCATACCAGCCATCCTTTGCAAGAGCACTGTCTAATTCTGCCTGAATAGCTGCTATGTCAGATGCTTTTGTTACATTTTCAGATGCTCCAAAATAAAATGTATATGAGGCTCCTGTGGAATTTGTATAAGTCAGCATTCCCATCTGGCGCTCACCATTTTCATCAAAATAGTATCTCAGACCGTCTACAGCCGTCGTGGAAGATACCATTAGGACACCAGTGCTACCAGCATAATACTCGGTTCCCCACTCATCAAACAATCCTGTTTTGAAACCACCATCCTTATTAAATGCATAGTAATTGCCATTACTTGGGTTAAGAAGCACACCGCCCATTGAGATTCCCGTATTACCATCCAGATAATAGCGGACACTATCTACCGTCACTATGCCATTCCCCTGACGGTTTCCTCCAGATGTAAAGCTGTAAATATTATTGTCTATCTTCTGTAAACCACTGACACGCAAGCCATTTTCATCAAAATAGCTGACATTTCCATTCACAACTACAAAACCATAACGAGCCTTTCCAGTGACTTCATCAAAATAGTAAACTCCAGATGTATCTTCATAGAGTCCCTTTCGCATGATACCACTTGCTTTGAAGCCATACAGATCTCCGTCAATCCCGACTATACCAGTTGCCAGACGATACGTTTCAGGATCTGCATAAAAGGTATAAACCTCGCCTCCTTCTTCTGATTGAATAAAACCAGTACGGGCTTTTCCACTCTTAACATCAAAATAGTAGCAAGCGTCATTGATCAGTCTATATCCCGTCTTCATGAGCCCGTTTTCACTAAAATAGTACAGTGCACCATCTATAGTCTGTAATCCGGTAACCATTGTATGCGTCTGAGGATCAAAATAACTGACATCACCTGTCGCATGTGTGATGAATCCGGTTTGAGCTGCACCGGTATCACAATTGAAATAATACGTTTTGCCGTCAATAACCTTCATACCTGTGCGCATAGCGCCCAGATCATCAAAATAATAGAGGGTGCCGTCAATACTTTGCAGACCTGTTACTGCGCGCCTGGTTTCTGTATCAAAATAATAATTGTTTCCATTCTGAGCAGCCCATCCTGTAACTGCTGCTCCATTCTCATCAAAATAATAAGCATTAATATCATCGCGAACCAGTCCGGTCTTCTGGTATCCATTATCCTCAAAATAATATTTTACCCCATCAATTGTCTGCCAACCGGTCACCGCCTGCTTAGTTTCAGAATCAAAATAAAAACGATAATTGGAAATTGTTGTATACCATCCTGACACCGCTGCACCTGTATTATCGTCAAAATAATACGTAGCATCGGTTCCCTTTAATGCTCCGGTATACAAATATCCTTTTTCACTAAAATAATACAACTTACCATCAATATTTTGCAGTCCGGTTACCATTTTATAGTCGCTTCCGAAATACATCGTCTGACCTTCCAGAGTAATGAAGCCGGTCTGTGCCGTAAATGAATCAGGACTAAAATAATAAGTATCTATTCCAACAACCTGAAGGCCGCTCACCGCACTACCGTTAACTGCATCAAAATCATAAAGTTTACCTTCAATCTCCATCAGACCAGTTGCACAGCCTCCCTCAGAATATAAATACATCAGTGCTCCTAAACCAATATTAATCAATCCCCCCTCTCCTTTGACACCTGTTTCCGGATCAAAGTAATAACGTAGTCCATTAATATTTGCCAACCCTCTCGCCATTATATAATCTGAATTGAAATAATAGGTCTCCTTACCAATCTCCTGGAATCCAGTTAATGCTCCATTTGCTCCGTCAAAGTAGTAACAATTATTATAATTATCCGTATAAAATCCTTCTTTGGCTAAACCTGTTATACTATCCAACCAATAATATTTGCCATCGATGATTCGCAGTCCTGTCAGCATAACACATTCTTCATTAAAATAACGTAATCCGTCATCTAAAGATATAAAACCAGTAGCCGCGCCGCCTTCCCCTCGAAAATAATACGTATATCCAGTATTAATTATGGTCTTTAGACCTGTGATCGCCACTCCTGTATTATCATCAAAATAATATCTCGAACCATCAATTTTAAAATACCCCGTTTGCATAACGCCTTTACTGCTAAAATAATAAAGCTCTTCATCTATAATAGTTAAACCAGTCGCATACGTTCCATCCGCATAACGATATGTGGTCCTGCCATTTCTCGTGCTGAAACCTCCTGTAAAATTACTGTCAATCTTCATAACTGCTGACTCACTGATTACCACATTATTTTCATTATCAGTAATTACGCAGCGAACCATTCTGCCATTATTTTTCTCTGATAAAATCACACTGTAGGAAGCAGTTGTTCCGCTGCTATTACGCCAGTTTACACCTTCATTATCACTCAGTTGCCATAAATAGGTCAGCTCATTACCTTCCGCTTCAATCTTAAATGTCACAGTATCCCCAACTAAGCCAAAATAATCCTCTGGCTGTACGGCAATGATGATACCTTCCCGTTTAAGCAGCGCAGTATCAGACACAATACTATCATTAAAGCTATCGCTGACTGTACAACGATATAAATTTCTGTTGGTTTCATCACTTACTATCACTGAAATAGAAGCTTCCTCTGATCCGGTCTGTGACCAGGTAATACCATTGTCTGTGCTCACTTCCCACAGATAGGTCAGCTTATTTCCTTTAGCAATCACAGAAAATTCTGCTGCACTGCCTTCTGAACCTATATAGTCTTCCGGCTGACACAGTATTGCCAATTCCTCTTTAATCATCATCGATGCCGCTTCGGATGTCACGCTGTTTCTTTCGCTGTCCGTTACTATACACCTTACCTGACGGCCATTGTTGGCCTCTGTCAGGATCGCCGCGTACGTTTTCGCTTTCGTACTGCTGTTACGCCAGTTTACTCCGTCGTCGCTCAACTGCCACTGATAGCTCAGTCCACTTCCCTCTGCCACTACCGTAAAGGTTGCTCGGTCTCCACTCTGACCTATGTAATCTTCCGGCTGACTTACGATCCCCAGCTCCGCTTCAATCTTCATCATTGCCGCTTCGGATGTCACGCTGTTTCTTTCGCTGTCCGTTACTATACACCTTACCTGACGGCCATTGTTGGCCTCTGTCAGGATCGCCGCGTACGTTTTCGCTTTCGTACTGCTGTTACGCCAGTTTACTCCGTCGTCGCTCAACTGCCACTGATAGCTCAGTCCACTTCCCTCTGCCACTATCGTAAAGGTTGCCTTATCTCCTGACTGCCCAATATAATTAATAGGCTGAGATGTGATTTTTATTTCATCAAATAAAGCATTTGCCTGCATAGCAAACTGACTTTCTGACATCTGTTCTATCTCGGTCTCTTCTTCACCGCTTTCTGTCTCATTATTCTCCAAATTGATTTCTGCGGCTTCATCAGATAAAGAATCCTGCATTTCTTCATCTGAGTCAGATGTGTCTGTCTCATCCTCTATCTCAATCGTATCAGCCCCAAAGTTTGTATCCCCATCGGTCTGATCATTTTCATTCTCCTCAGTATGCAGTGTCTCTGCGTTCACTGTTTCTGCTTCTGAAATCTTCACTTCCTGATTTTCCACTACTTTGTCATTTACTTGAGTTTCAACAACAGCTTCTGTTTCTAAAACAGATTCATCTATCTCTTTCGCATACACTGAGCTCACTAACGTATTCGCACACATTGTCACTGCTAATACAAAAGAATTGAATCGTCTACCATGTGTTCTCATGTATCACACCTCCCTTGAAACCAACTTATTCCCTCAGATGAGTTCCTTCTCACACATTTCCAAAGCTGCTGCAATTACCGAATCCATATCATAATATTTGTATTCACCAAGTCGGCCGCCAAAAATCACCTTCTTCTCAGCATCTGCCAGCTTCCTGTACTCTGCATATAATGCACTGTTTTTAGCATCATTCACAGGATAGTACGGGTCATCCCCCGGCTTCCATTCACTGCTGTATTCACGGCTGATTACCGTCTTAGGCAGTTCATTGCCCTCCTCATCCTTCCCAAACTCAAACCATTTATGTTCAATGATACGGGTCCACGGAGTTTCACGGTCAGTATAATTTACAGCGGCATTGCCCTGAAAGTTTGGCGTATTCAAAACCTCATTTTCAAATCGAACCGATCGATAATCCAAATAACCAAGTATATAACCAAAATATGCATCAATTGGTCCGGTATAAACTACTTTGTTTGCAACAGCATCCAGTTCTGCTTTATGTTCCAGGTAATCCGTGTTTAAACGGACCTCAATACCCTCTAACAGATTTGCTACCAATTTTGTGTAACCACCCACAGGAATTCCCTGATATAATGCATTAAAATAATTATTATCGAAAGTAAAGCGAACCGGAAGCCGCTTAATAATAAATGCCGGAAGGTCTTTGCAGTCACGTCCCCACTGTTTTTCAGTATACCCCTTAACCAGCTTCTCAAAAATATCACGACCGACAAGCGAAATTGCCTGTTCCTCAAGATTCTGAGGTTCTCCAATAATTTCCCTGCGCTGCTCCTCAATCTTAGCTTCTGCCTCTTCCGGTGTTACAACACCCCACATTTTATTGAATGTATACATATTAAAGGGCATAGAGTAGAGCTCTCCATTGTAATTAGCCACCGGAGAATTTGTAAAACGATTAAAGGTTGCAAATTGGGTAATATAATTCCAAACCTTTGTGTTATTAGTATGGAAGATATGTGCACCATACATATGAACATGGATGCCTTCAATTTTTCTGGTATACACATTACCTGCAATATTCGTACGTTTATCAACTACAAGAACTGATTTGCCTTTTTCTCTTGCCTCATGTGCAAAAACAGCTCCATATAATCCCGAACCTACTACAATATAATCATACATAATTAGTATCCTTCCCTTACTTTCTTCATAACCATATCAAGACCACGTTGAAGCAACTCATCCTTCGTAAATACCAACTCAAGCAGATAAACCAGCACACCTACGACTACCATTACAACCAGAGATATTACCCCTGAAGGCAGAATCCTGTCACATACCCTGACTATTGCAAACATGACAATTCCAAACAATAAATAGCGAAAAAATGATCTAAGACATTTCCATAAATGCAATTGTTTACGTACAAACCAACACTGAACCAGCGTTACAGCCAGTTCTGCAAGAACTGTAGCAACAGAGGCCCCTATCGCATCAAACTTACGGATCAAAATGAAATTTAAGACAAAGTTCACTAAGGCACCAGATACTATCGACACCGTATATGCGCCTTGCTGCTTTGTTGGAAGCAGATACTGTTTTCCAATAACATTGCTGATGCCAATGATAATAATTATCGGTGAAATAATAATCATCAGCTTTACAACAGGTTCATAACCATTTCCAAAGAAAAAAGGAACAAATCTGGAAGAGACAGCACAAATTCCAAACAGTAGTGCACATCCCAACATGAAAACAAATCTAAACGACGTCCTTATATCCTTTTGAATTTTTTCAATTTTCCCCTGAGCAAATGCCGCTGACATTGCCGGCAACATAACAGTTCCAAGAGATGTTACAATATGTAGTATTATTTTTATGATTTTCTGACCTTGCGTGTAATATCCAACTTGATCAATTCCGGATGAAAATACTCCGATCATTGTTTTATCTAATACAAGGTATACCTCAGAAGCAATTTGAGGCAGAAACAATATCAAAATAGGCTTAATATGTTTAGGAATACCCCAAAATACCGAGCCAGGTAATTTGACAAGATACTTCGGCAAACCAAACCATAAACTGATATTTCCAATAAAAATCGGCAGTGTTAAACATAATGTATAAAGCGGTACATCGTCTGCATTTTTCACTAGGATAAAGATGAGAGCTATACCAATCAGTTTTATTATCGTATTTCTTATGACAGTCAAGCGAAAATTCTCTAATCCCATGAAAAACCACGAAATATCAAATGCCGTAGCCAGAACCTCCAGCATCAATATACGATAAATCACAGCATATTTTCCTGAAAATCCAAAGATGAAGAAATAGACTGCGGAAGAAATTATTACGGCCACAAACCTGAAAACAGTAATCTCCCAAAATATCGCTGTCCTTTTTTCAGGACTATCTTGAACATAAGCAATTTCACGTTGTCCATATAAGGTTGTTCCCACCGCGCCGACTAAAACAAAATAAGTTGCGATAGACTGCGCATAAGAATAAACGCCTATTCCCTCTGCTCCGAGAACACGCGATACATACGGAGTCGTAATTAATGGCGCTATCAAAAGCAATATCTGATACGCTGTGTTATATATATAATTTTTTACCACTTTGTTTTTCGACATTAATACTACCTCCTTTTTGCATCTTGGGCGTGTAAAGTACAGCCAAAAAAGAAAAAATAAAAGGATTGTATGCAAAGTCAATCAAATGCTGATCAATCATTGCTGAAATTGCTATCAGGGCTATACAAACCGGCCACAAAAAATCCCCCTTTTTTATTCGCTTATAACAATAGATAACATGAATGACACAGACAATAAGCAATGCAAGTATCCCAAACATAAACATAATTCTCATATAGGAAATATCAATATATGTGTATGATGATATTCCTCGCTGAGATAATTTTTCAACTGTTCCGCCATTTCCATGCTGTTCAATATAGCTGCCAAATAAACTATATTTATACTCTTTTAAATAAACCGAGCCATACTGTAGCCGTCTTGATAACAAATTATTTAATTTAACCATCAGGGCGCTGGATGAAGTATAAAATGCACATAACCCTGTCGACAGCGCAGCACAAAGCGGAATTGAATATATAATGAGGATTTTTTCAGCCCAAAAAATTTTCCCCTTTTTATTGAATTGCTTAATAAAAAATGCACTCACGATTGTGATCAAAATCATCATTTCCGTTAATCTTACATTACAAAACATTTCCAACAATCCAACAACAACTATATAGGCCAACACTCTTTTTACCTTTAACACTCCTCTGCAAAGATAAAAATCTGCGAGAATAAAATAGAAGATATGTGCCGCAAAATTAGTTGGATATACTGAGCCAAACGCATGACGGTATGTTCCATTCGTTCTCATATACGTTAGATCACTTATGATTCCTATTTTCGATGATATAAAAGCTACCGCCGTCATACTGATTCCAACATATAATGTTATACATAGCAATTTATCAAACGAGACTCTATGGGCTGCAACAATGAACAATACTATTTCAAACAAACTGCTATATGTTGATGCCAAAAAAGTCAGTAACGATAATCCTATTACTACAGAAGTAATGATCAATCTGGCTCTGGTATAATGTTTATCAAAAAAACATACTTTTAAAATTAGTAGTATCATTGCAGACAGCTTAATATATTTGAGCCAGCCATTAGGATATTCGTTAACAAACATCGTGCTCTCATAAAATTTCGCACCATAATATATTCCAAATGCCAACAAATATAATTTTTCTGCATTTATACGCAATAAATCATTTTTTATAATCATTGTTATTATCTCCTAAGAACATCCCGGATAACGACATTCAATGGCCAATAATATGAGATGAATTTTTCATAGAATACTTATTTTTTTGTTGCCTGAATGTGTTTCATATAAGCATACAATCTTAATGCCGGTATACACTGCATTTTTGCGCACAAGATAACTACCTTCTGCTTCTTTTCCAGCTTGTCAATATCAACCTGTCTTATTGCCGTTTTATACGGTTCAGAATTCATGACCATCTTTAATTCAGATATTACTTCGGCCTTCCCTTTTGGATTATTCGGATTAAAAAAATATTGAAACAGTTGCATTGCAAAAAACATGCATACACGTCCATAATGTGCTTTCATGAAACTTTCATCCTTTTTCGTCTCTTTAATCCATTCTTCTGTTTTTTCATAACCCCGATTTAAAATATCCATTGTCTGTGGCTTAAAGGCATGCGTAATAGAATTTGGAAGCATTCTATAATTATATGTAACTTCAGGAAGGTAACAGACCGTTTGAACATGATCCAACATATGCAATGACCAGAGTCCATCATCAAATCTGCCTTTGACATATGGATCAAAGTATATTTTATTATTCTTAATAATTGACATCCTTACCAGCTTTGACCATGGCGCAGCAAACCCTATGATTGTCTTATTGGTATAATAAGGGCTGTACTTATGGCATAAAATAAATTTCTGTATACTGTTTATTGTTTCTCTGTCACTTGTACAAAAGCCTTGAGAAAACAAATAGCCCCTCTCCTCAGACTTAGGATAGTGAACCAAGACATCAGACATAACACAATCCGCATTGTTTTCCTTCGCTGCCTTATACATATTTTCAAGCGCATCCGGTTCCAGCCAGTCATCGGAATCAATAATGTATGCCCAGTTTCCTGCTGAAAAGTCAATACCGGTATTTCTTGCTTTAGATACTCCGCCATTTTCTTTATGAATAACTTTAACGCGAGGATCCTTCTTTTCATATTCATCACATATTTTGCCACATCCGTCCGGTGATCCGTCATCTACTAAAATCAGCTCAAAATCTGTAAACGTTTGCGCCAAGACGCTGTCAATACATTCTCCTAAATATTTTTCTACGCCATAAATAGGCATAATAAACGATACTTCAGGCATTTCTGTTCCTCCCTTAAAGTTCTACACTGGCAACTCTCGGCTCAAAACAACAACAAGGTCTAAGACAAACAATTCTACGACCCCTGGCTCTCTGTGGTCCCACATTCAAAAAGATAGCAATTAAC
>URYB01000031.1 GCA_900552085.1 uncultured Lachnobacterium sp. | reverse complement strand
TTGGTGGGTAGTTTTTATCAATGGCTGTATCCGCCGAGACAGATGCTCGTTATATATGGAAATTATTCACCGGATGATCTGATTGACAAGATCAATACAAGAAAAGACAAATATAACATCTGTGCTGCGCAGAGTTATCGTATCGGTTATGAAAAATTGTATCCGATGATTCAGAAGTACAATGCGGTGCTTTTATGTGATCTTCCATCGGAAGCCCGCAACCAGATTATGAAATATTGTTATCAGGAATCTATTCGTACGTATGTTACACCTAAGATTTCAGATATTCTGTTTCGCGGCGCGGATGATATTCATCTGTTTGATACACCACTGTTACTGTCGCGTAATCAGGGACTTGGCATTGTAGATTTGTTTGTTAAGCGCATTATGGACATTGTGATATCATTGATTGGAATCGTGATCGCATCTCCGTTTATGCTTTTGATCGTACTGGCGATTAAATTGTACGACCGGGGACCAATCCTTTACAAGCAGGAGCGCTTGACAAAAGACGGAAAACCGTTTATGATCTATAAATTCCGCAGTATGACCGTTCATTCGGAGGATGCAGGGGCAAGACTGGCTGCAAAAGGAGATGCCCGTGTGACACCGGTCGGAAGAGTGATTCGTGCAATTCATTTTGACGAACTGCCACAGCTTTTTAATATTTTAAAGGGCGATATGTCGGTTGTTGGACCAAGACCGGAACGTCAGGTGATCGCAGACCAGTATACCGAAGAAATTCCGGAGTTTGTTTTACGTTTGAAAGTAAAAGCAGGACTGACCGGATATGCACAGGTGTATGGAAAATATAATACGACACCATATGATAAGTTAAAGCTTGACCTGACTTATATTGAAAATTATTCGGTATGGATGGATATCAAGATTCTTTTCCTCACATTCAAAATTTTGTTTGTACGGGAAAATACCGAAGGTGTGGATCAGAATCAGACAACAGCCATTAAGAAAGATACCGATTAAACTATGATGTGTTGAAATAAAGAAAAAGGGGTGTGATGTTAAAATCACATCCCTTTTTCTATTGTATTATAACAAATTTTAAGTTTAATTTCCGTGTTTTTTGGGAATTAAACAGATTGCCTTTGCTCATATTTATGTTATACTGATGATAGTTTGTTGTCTTATGTCTTTTTAGCAGTAGGATTGCAAACAGTAAAACGAGAAGTGGTAATGAAGGAGTTACGTATGAACGACGTAAAGATCAGCATCATTATGCCTGTATATAAAGTAGAAGAATATGTGGGTAAAGCGATTGAAAGTATATTGGCACAGACATTTACGGATTATGAATTTCTGATTGTGGATGATGGAACGCCAGATCGCAGTGGAGAGATTTGCGATGAATATGCAGTAAGAGATTCACGCATTCAGGTGATTCACAAAGAAAATGGTGGGGCACCAAGTGCAAGGAATTTGGCAATCGATATGGCAAAAGGAAAATACGTATATTTTCTGGATTCCGATGATTGGGCTGAAAAAACGATGCTTCAGGATATGTACGATATGGCAGAGGCTAACAATGCGCAACTTGTGGTATGTGGATTTTATATTGACACATATTATGGGGACAAGCATTTGAGTGAAAAAATTTGTGTAGATGATAAAGTTTATACAGATGCAAAATCTTTTCGGGAAGAGTCATATCGCTATTTTGATCGTAATATGTTATACACTCCATGGAATAAATTATACCGGCTTGATTATATGAGAGAACATGGACTGTATTTTCCACAGACTTTGTGGGATGACTTTCCTTTTAATATCAGCTATATTCGCAATGTTGAGTCTGTTGTAATCTCAACGAAAGCGTATTACCATTTTATTCGGGCTCGTGCAGAGTCAGAGACAGCGGCTTATCGGGCAGATATGTATGAAAAACGTGAGGAAGAACATGGCTGGCTCATGGATCTGTACAAGGAATGGAATGTACAGTCTGAGGAAGCCAATGAGATGATACAGCGCCGTTACATTGAACGTATGGTAGGATGTATCACAAATGTAACAAGTTCAAAGTGTACACTTTCCGGCAAAGAAAGACGGGCACAGATCAAAGATATGCTTCATAATCCGAGGGTAGATGTGGCATTGAAGTATGCAAAACCGCGTTCGAAGTATATGAAGATTATGCTTGTTCCAATTCGGATGAAAAACACATATTTAACGTGGCTAGAGTCAGCAGTTATTACACATGTAAAAGAAAAAAATACCAAGCTTTTCGCAAAGCTTAAGGCAGGAAGATAATATGGCGGGATTAGAAACAGATACGATATTAAAGGAACGTTTATCCCGAAAAAAGGGATTGCATTGTCTGACACAGGAAGAAACCGACCATATCAAGAAGATAGTACTTGAAACAACACTTGATGTTGTAGAAATATGTGAACAGATGCAGATTCCTTATATGCTGGGAGGCGGTTCTGCATTAGGAGCCGTCCGACATCAGGGATTTATCCCATGGGATGATGATATAGATTTAAATATTCCGAGAAAATATATAGCTCCTTTATTAGATGAAATTGAGCGAAGATATCCGGATAAATATTATGTAGAAGCTCCGCTTCGCACACCGGGATATTTGAGTTCATTCGTTCAGATTCATAGAAAAGGAACCGTATTTCAGGAATACCAGATACAGAAAAAAGAAAATTGTGGTATCAAGATAGATATCTTTGTAATAGAAAATACGTATGACAATGCGATTCGACGGAAATGGCATGGAATATGCGTACAGGGAGGTTTATTTTTTCTTTCTTGTTATCGTATGTTTGCATGGAGAAAAGAGTTCAAAGAACTTGCAGATGGAGATGGAAAAGCCAGTCGGATCATGCTGATTAAGCGATGTATCGGTGCAATGTTTGCGATTGCACCACAATTTTTGTATCGGCGTGTGCAAAAAAGCATGATGCGATGCAAAGAAGAAAATTCCAAATATATAACGATTCCATCCGGACGTAGACATTTCTTTGGGGAAATGTATGAGAGAAAGCCATTTATGGAAGTACAGAAGATGGTGTTTGAAGGCCATTCTTTATGTGTGACAAAGGATTATGATGCGTATCTGTCACGACTATATGGAGATTATATGTCAATTCCACCGGAAGAAAAGCGGGAGCATCATGTGATTTACGATTTGAAGTTTCCAGGTGAATATCATGCACCGCGTCTGCTTTCAAAAAAAGAAGTACAGCAGATGCTGACAGGAATTCTGGATGCATTTGTTGCATACTGCAAGAAACACGAACTACGCTATTATCTTGTGGGGGGGACACTTTTGGGGGCTGTCCGGCATCAGGGCTTTATTCCATGGGATGACGATATCGATGTAGGGATGCCAAGAAAGGATTATGAGCGTTTCCTTCAGCTGGTTAAAAAGGAACCAGTGGCAGACAATCTTGTCGCCATCTCAGGAGAAGAAGGAACATTATCCAATCCATATTGTGAACTGATTCATATTGGAACTCATTTAGAACGAAACAGTTCACAGTATATCCGGGAAAAATGTCAGGTACTTCATTTGTTTCTGGATATTTTTCCACAGGATGGCTGGCCGGAAGATGACAGAGAGGCACAGCGTCTTGCAAAAGATATGAAAAAGAAAAGGTATATGATTCAGAATGCCCGCGCAAAGATTGGAAAAGGAACTTCTTTTCTACGGATTCTTGCGAAAACACCTGCGGTTTTGTGGATGCGCATCATTGGTTATCAACGCGTGATTGACAAAATGAACCGGATTGCAAAGCGTTATGATTATGACACTTCAAAATATGTGGGAGCGATTACTTATGGAATCTATGGACCGGGAGAACGCTGTCTGCATGATGAGGTGGTACAATTTACAGAAGTGACATTTGAAGGCAAAAAATATATGGCACCTGGCTGTTATGACAAATATCTACAACAGATATTTGGGGATTACATGACGCTTCCACCGGAAGAAAAGCGTGTGGACCATAAAATGAAGGTGTGGGCGGAATTTGACGCATAGGGTATTCCGTGATAAAATAGGCTGAATTTGTAAAATATAGGTAATGAGGTAATTATGAAAAAATATATAGATTCATTCGTGAATTATCGTTTTTTGTTGTGGGAACTGGTAAAAAAAGGAATTAAGTTAAAATACAGACGTTCTTATCTGGGGATCATCTGGTCATTGCTCGAACCATTGCTCACAATGATTGTCTTGACGATCGTATTTGGTACAATTTTGGGAAATCATGAGAAAACATTCCCTGTCTATATTTTGTGTGGTCGCTTATTGTATAATTTTTATTCGACTTCGACTAAGGCTGGTCTGAGTTCAATAAGAAAGAACGCTGCCATGATAAAGAAAGTATATGTACCGAAGTATCTCTACACATTATCAAGTATTTTGTATAATTACATTATCTTTTTGATTTCCTTGTTAGTACTTGTTGCAGTTGGCGTTGTATTAGGCGTGAAGCCTACGATTTATCTGTTGCAGGCTCCACTTGCATTGCTTCTGGTGCTGATGCTTGCTACAGGATGCAGTTTTATTCTGGCAACGCTTGGTGTATTTTTCCGTGACATGGAATATTTGTGGTCAGTTGCGTTAATGCTGATTATGTATATGTGTGCAATTTTCTATAAACCAGAGAGACTGTTATCAAGTGGATTCTTCTGGATTTTGAAGTTTAACCCATTATACTGTATCATCAGTATTTTCCGTGATGCAGTGTTCGGACAGATGATGAATATGCACTATTTCCTGTATGCATTGGGCTTTAGTGTTGTTACAATAGTGGTAGGATTAGTTTGTTTTATCAAAAAACAGGATGAGTTCATCCTTCAGATTTAGGATTGGGAGAATACCATGAGTGAAAAGGCAATTGAATTAAATCATGTCGGAATGAAATTCAATCTAAGCAAAGAGAAAGTTGACAGCTTGAAGGATTATTTGATTAAGTCTGTAAAAAGAGAAATGGAGTTTAATGAATTCTGGGCATTGAAAGATGTTTCATTCTGTATTGAAAAAGGGGATCGTGTAGGAATTCTGGGATTGAATGGTGCTGGAAAGAGTACATTGTTAAAAGTAATTGCAGGCGTTTTTAAACCGACAGAAGGAACGGTGATCAAGCATGGAAAGATTGCACCGCTTCTGGAACTGGGAGCTGGCTTTGAAAAACAGTATACAGGACGTGAAAATATATATTTATATGGAGCAGTGCTTGGATACAGTAAAAAATTTATTGACGAAAAGTATGACGAAATCGTTGAATTTTCCGAGTTGGGAGAATTTATTGATGTGCCATTACAGAATTATTCATCTGGAATGAAATCCAGACTTGGATTTTCAATCGCTACGATCGTATCACCTAAGATTCTGATTCTTGACGAGGTGCTTTCTGTGGGAGATGCAAAGTTCCGGAGAAAGAGTGAAAAGAAAGTAATGAGTATGTTTGACAGTGGCGTGACGGTATTGTTTGTGTCACATTCACTTGAGCAGGTAAAGCGTTTATGCAATAAAGCAATGATATTAGACCATGGTGAGCTGATTACGTATGGAGATATCGATGAAGTAGCACCGATGTATGAAAAAATGATTGAGGGGCGGGAAGACGAACTGCCAAAACGAAAGAAAAAAAGAAAAAAGAGTGCATTGGCGTAAAGAGATAGGAGTCGCAAGATGAGTATATCGATTATTTGGAAGTTGTCAGAAAAGGAAAAAGAGAATCAGATTACATTTGAAAATATCAGGGAACAGATTGCAGGGAATAAGCAACCGGTACAGATCCTGATCTATTCAAATGCATGGGATAATGGAAAAAAATATGGCAGCGAACTTGAACAGACCGGAGCAAAAACACAATTGTGTGCATATGAGGGTACTGACACTGAAATTTATGCAGATGCACAGGAAAAAGTAACAGGAAGCCTGGTTACATTTTTATATGGGGGAGATCGTCTGTCGCAGGGAACTTTTGAAGAGGTAGAAAAGTCGGCAGATACATATCCGGAATATAGCATATTTATGTTGCGTAAGAGAATGCCGGATGGAACAGATGGAGCATTTGCAACAGATCCATCATCAAAAAAGATACTTGTAATAAATCTTTTAAAAAAGTATTATTGTCACCCGTTTTATTTTGGGGGAACATTTTTAACTAGCTCTCTTTTTAAAAAGAATTCATTTTATCAGGAATTGGGAATGGAGACGGAAAGGGAGTATTTTCTGCGTGTAGCAGCAGGTCAGCAGAATATTGTATTTTTTAATCAGCTGATTTATGACAGCTCACGGGCGCAGGAAGGTGATTTTACATTTTTCGAGGGAATCTATGATGAAGACTGGTATGGAAAATCGTTTACACAGTTCTGGATTCCGTTCCTTGCAGAGATGAAACAAAAATATGGAATGGTTCCTATGTTTGTACAATATCATTTCATGTTCACAGTCAAAAGCCGTATTGTAAGCAATTTAAATAATCGTAACAAGCATGTGATTCCGCAGGGAGAAGAGATGACATGTTTGGAGAAAATCGGAGAGGCGTTTCAGTATATCGAGGATGATGTCTTATTTGATTGTCATAAAATTCCAGAATCGCAGATGGCTGATTCATGGAAATGGATCTATGGAATATTAAAGCATGGACAGGATTTCCGGTTTGAAAAGCGTTATCTTTCCGGTTTCCCGTATTATGGATCATCCAATACTGTTTTTAATAAAATTGCAAATTTAAAAACAAACATTCTTTTTATGAATTATGAAGATGGATTTCTGAATATTGATGGAACCGTGCATCCGATTCTGTATTCTATGGCTGATGAAATTTATCTTATGTTCAATGGAAAGAAGTATCCACTGAAATATAATCAGCGTTATGCGTTGACAAAAGTATTTGGTGTGAGTATGTACAAGAGTCATGCATTTCATATGGAACTTCCAATGGATAAAGTGAACGACTGTCATATGTTTTGTTTTGCAAATTTTGGAAATGAATCCATCAAGATTAATTTTACTTATGAATCACATTTCAGTCGTATGAGCGGAGCTTTCCTGAATAGTTATTGGAGCTTTGGACTCGGACAGCGTTATATGATGACAAAGTCTGAAGACGGACTGCGGATTCGTAAAATATCCAAAAAGGAGCAAAAGAAGCAGGAGCATGCATTGTCGAAAGAAATGTTCTTATCATTTCAAAAACGTGCATGGCTGTTTTTAGCAATTCGTAAAGTATATTTTATGATGCGTCCGATTATGAAACGCAAGCCAATCTGGATGTATCTGGATAAAATATACAAAGGTGGAGATTCCTCCGAATACTTATATCGATATGCGAAAGAACAAAAGGATGGAATCCAGCATTATTACCTGGTTGATAAACATGCAACGGATTATCGCCGTTTGAAAAAACTTGGGTACAAGCCATTGGTTCGCGGCAGTATTAAGCATAGACTTGTCTTTTTAATGGCAGATATGATGGTTATATCAAATTCTACCGTTTTTGCATTTAACAATTATGGTTTGCCAAATTCAAGCTATGTTCGTGATATTGTGGACTTTCACGTATGTTGTGTGCAGCATGGTATGTCTGTACAGAAAATTGCAGTTGCACAGAACCGTTTAAGAGACAATACAAGACTTTATTTTTGTGCTTCCAAGTATGAAATAGAGAATCTTAGCAGACCGGTCTATGATTATGTAGGATACAATGCTTTAAAACTGACAGGTGTACCGAGATATGATGGATTGGTAAATGATGATAAAAAACAGATTATGATCAGTCCAACGTGGCGTATGCAGGCTGCAGTACCTGTTCGAACAAGTGAAGGCGAGCAGAGAGATTATAATCCGTTGTTTAAAGAGAGCACATATTTTAAAGTGTTCAATTCATTGATCAATGATCCGCGTTTGATTGAGGCTGCAAAGAAATATGGTTACAGAATCAAATATGTTTTACATCCAATTGTCAGCGCACAGGTTGATGATTTTGATAAAAATGATTATGTAGATGTAGTACCAGCCGTAGGTGATATGAGTTACGAAACAATGTTCCGTGAATCCAGTCTTATGGTTACAGATTTTTCCGGTATTCAGTTTGATTTTGCTTATATGCGTAAACCATTGGTATATCTGCATCACAAGGATATTCCGCAGCATTATGAAGAAGGAACATTCTTTTATGATACGATGGCATTTGGCGAAATTGCACATGACAATGATGAATTGATTGATTTGCTCTGTGAGTATATGGCCAGTGGATGCAAAATGAAAGAAGAATATGTACGTCGTGCAGATGACTTTTTCTATTATAGTGACCATAATAACTGCAAGCGCATTTATGATGTTATGATTGATTATCAAAATCGTAAAATTCTTCACAAAGTGAGTGATCGGACACATTTCGCATTCAAAGATGTGTCTGCTCCGGTAATTGATGCAGAACAGAGAAATAAAGCAATTGCTGCATTGGAGACAATTGCAGCTGCCAACGAGATCAAAATTGGCGAAAAGACCGTAGCGGACCGGTATTATGATGAGAAGATAAAGCCGAAGACAGTAGCTTTGGTCGGACTCGGCAAGAATGTCCGGGGAAGCATGCAGTATATTTTAAATGAATTAAATGCAAACCCGTGTTTTGAAGGATATCGTGTATATGTGCGTACATCTGAAGAGACAGAACCGACGGTTTTAAATTATATTCAGAAGAATCACTGGGAGCGCACAGAGGCTGTAACGAATAATGCAGAGTATATGAAAATACTGGAATCGGTACAGTTTTTAATCACAGAGGTGTATTTCCCAGAATCCTGGATCAAGAAAGACGGGCAGATGTATATTAATATCTGGCATGGAACTCCTTTGAAAAAACTTGGTCTTGCGAAGAACTCAAACAATATTCACCGGGATGGAACAACACAGAGAAACTTCATTGAAGCGGACTATTTGCTTTATCCAAATGAATATACGAAGAAACATATGCTTGAATCATACAAGGTATCTGAATTGATGCAGGGTAAGGCATTGAATCTTGGATATCCGCGAACCGGAGGCCTTTTGGCTGCATCACAGAGCGACTTAAGTGAGCTGCGCAAACAGCTGGCCGAAAATGGACAGAAGTTATATGCTTATATGCCAACCTGGAAAGATTATTTAAAAGTGGAACAGGTTGTGGCAGAGTCAAAGGAACTGTTAGATTATCTGGATGCAAATCTTCGCGATGATCAGATATTATATGTTAATCTGCATCATAAAGTAAGTGATTCTATTGATTACAGCGAATATACACATATTCGCCAGTTCCCACCTACTGTGGACAGTTATCAGCTGCTTGCCTTGACAGAGGCATTGATTACAGACTATTCAAGTGTATTTTATGATTATCTGGTATTAAGAAGACAGATCATTTTGTATTGTGCAGATTATGAGTTATATCGTGAAAAGCGCGGAACTTATATGGACTTAATGGAACTTCCATTTGACAAAGTGGTTACAAAAGAAGCAGTATTAGAGGCATTGAACCATGGTAAGGATTATGATGACGAAGCTGCTTACCAGCAGTTCTGTGCATATGATTCTGTAGATAATGCCAAGAAACTCTGCAGCCTTCTGACCGGAAGTGAGGAACAGGTTGATGTAGAAGAAATTCCAAAGACTGGAAGAAAACAGGTAATGTTTTATTCAGATGCCTGTGAAGAATCAAAAGATACCGAACGTCTGGGTAAATTTGTTGATTTTTACGATTCGGCGGTATATCAGCTTTACATTGGTTGTGACATGGATAAGGTAGATCAAAATAAAGAGATTGCATATCCGATGCTGAATCACGTGCCTGTAATTGGAACGGTATCCAAACTTCATTTGAGTGGAGCCGGAAAAACAGCACGTTCTCTTTACCGGAAAAACAAAATTTCATTTGCAGATGCGATGAATGTGTTACAATATGACTATGCGTTAGTTGCAAAAAGAATGTTTGGAAGAGCGGTGTTTGACCTGACCGTTATCTATGATGTGCCGGATGCAGAAAAGCTGCTCGCCCTTACACTGTTGCCAAATGACAATAAAATTTTAGTGATAAGCGAAGCTATGTATGCGGAAATCGTAAATAAAAATACATTCTTTACAGATGCTATGAAATATGCAGCACCATATATGCGGGGAATCTTTGTCAGCTCGGATGAGAACAAACTGGCTGTTGAGGATTTGCTTGGAAAAGATTTTGAAGTTCAGTTGTTTGATGGGGCAGAAGAGTTGAGAAACATTGTGAATGCCGCAATTGGTAAATAAAGGAGGAATACAATGAAAAAAGTAATTACGTATGGAACATTTGATTTACTTCATTATGGACATATCAATCTTTTAAGACGCGCAAAGGAATTGGGAGATTATTTAATCGTTGCGTTGTCTACGGATGAGTTCAATTGGAACGAAAAGCAGAAAAAGTGTTATTTTTCCTATGAGGAAAGAAAGCAGCTTTTGGAAGCTATCCGCTATGTTGATCTTGTTATTCCAGAGGAAAACTGGGAACAGAAAGTAAGTGATGTGCGGGAATTCAAGGTAGATACCTTTGTTATGGGAAACGATTGGGAAGGCAAGTTTGATTTCCTTAAAGAATATTGTGATGTTGTCTATTTGCCTCGGACACCAGATATTTCAACAACACAGATTAAAGATGATCTTGGACGATAAAAGACAAAGTGATTGAAAGAAAACAGGAGATGTAGCATGAACATAGGAGTAATTTTTGCCGGAGGCGTCGGCAAACGTATGAACAGCAGGGTAAAACCAAAACAGTTTATTGATGTATATGGAAAACCAATCATTATCCATACGTTGGAATTATTTGAAAATCATCCGGAAATTGATGCTATTGCGGTAGCATGTCTGGAAGACTGGATTCCTTATCTGCAGGAACTTCTTGAAAAGTTTAATATCAAAAAAGTAAAAAAAATCGTGCCAGGTGGA
Organism: uncultured Lachnobacterium sp.; assembly: GCA_900552085.1. Classification (GTDB taxonomy): domain Bacteria; phylum Bacillota; class Clostridia; order Lachnospirales; family Lachnospiraceae; genus Roseburia. The sequence goes on along the minus strand of URYB01000031.1, from coordinate 3,481 downwards.
GCATCTGGACAGGAATCTATTTACAATGGTTTGAAAGCTGCAGAAGATATTGCACAGGGTGAAAAGTCAATTGTTCTAATCCATGATGGTGTACGCCCATTGATTAACGAGAAGACAATTACAGATAATATTGAGTCAGTCAGAAAACATGGATCTTCCATTACCTGTGTAAAAGTCAAGGAGACCGTGCTTGTCGTTGCAGAAGATAATTCCATTGGAGATATTCCAAGCCGTGAAGATACAAGACTTGCCCGTGCACCGCAGAGCTTTTATCTGGATGAAATCATTGGAGCTCATCGTAAGGCAATGGCAGAGAACAAATATGATTTCATTGATTCCTGCTCTATGATGCAGTATTACGGAAAGAAACTGTATCTGATCGAAGGTCCACAGGAGAATATTAAGATTACAACACCAGATGATTTCTATACAATGAGAGCTTTATTAGATGCGAAAGAAGAAGCTCAGATTTACGGTTTGGGAGATTAGGAGATAGAGCCACATATGAAGGACGTATTAGTTGAAGATTTTCAGGCAATTGCACAGAGCAATATTCCGTTTGATAAATTAAAGAATAAGACTTTTTTAGTTACAGGAGCAACAGGACTGGTAGGTTCTTTGCTGGTAAAGTTTTTGTTGTATGCGAACAAAAATTGTGATTTAAATGCAAAAGTTCTGGCTGTTGTACGTAATGTAGAGAAAGCGGACCGGATTTATGAAGAAGTTAAGACAGACGAACTGTCTTATATTGTAGCGGATCTTGCGAAAGATGGAATTCAGTATGAGGGAGCATGTGATTACATTATCCATGCTGCAGCAGTAACTGCTTCTAAAGTTATGGTTACAGATCCCGTTGGCACAATTCGCACCGCAATTGATGGAACAGAGAAAATGTTACAGTTTGCAGTAGAAAAAAAGACAGAAGCATTCGTATACATTTCTTCCATGGAAATTTATGGACAGCCGAAGACAGATGGAAAAACAGCTGAGAAAGATTTGGGATATGTGGACATAGAAACGGTCCGCAGCTGTTATCCGGAGGGCAAAAGAATGTGCGAGTGTCTTTGTACGGCATATGCAGCGCAATATGGTGTAAATGTTGTGAGTGCAAGACTGGCACAGACATTTGGCGCAGGTATTCTTCCAACGGAAAATCGTGTGTTCGCACAGTTCGCAAAGAGTGCCATGAAGAGTGAAAACATTGTATTGCATACAACCGGAGAATCCGAAGGAAATTATGTTTATACAGCAGATGCCATCAGGGCTATTTTGCTGCTTCTTGTTAAAGGAACTGCTGGAGAATCTTACAATATTGCAAATGAGGACAGTCATATTACAATCCGAAACATGGCAGAACTTGTTGCCAGAGAGATTGCAGATAATAAAATCGAAGTTGTCATTGATATCCCGGAGGACAGTGCATCCTTAGGCTATGCGCCAGCTGTCAAAATGTGGTTAGACGCTTCAAAAATGCGTGCACTTGGATGGAAACCGGAGATCGGACTGGTGGATGCATATAAGCGAATGATTCGCTGGATGCAGTAAATTTTATAAGAAATATTTTTGATGAAGATCCAGACTGTTTATACAGTCTGGATATCGTTGTTTGTACGAGAGGAAACTGGGGTAGATGGAGATGACAAAAGAAAAAAAGAAAAGTAAGTGGAAAATCATAGCGGGAATCATTCTACTTCTTCAATTACTGGCAAGTGGAGTGTTGGTAGGTGTGGTCATATGGCTGGATCTTTTACCGACGGTGTATGTTGTATTAGTAGGTTTGGTATTATTCTGGCTTCTTACAATGGTTTATTACTTGTATTATTCCGGAATGAAGAAAAAGCGAAAGAAAAAAACAGTGCTGTACGTAAAGCGGACAATAGGAAGTATTCTTGCAGCATGTGTACTGACTGTATGTATCTGGGGATCTGTAATGATTACAGAAACCAAGGGAACCATAGATGATATTACAGATAATGTTGTTACTACAGATATGGTTTCTGCTTATGTTATGAAAGACGATCCGGCAGAAACGGTACAGGATGCAAAAGATTATATATTTGCAATTACAGAAAAATATGATGCCGAGCATACAAAGAAAGCAATTGAGGAAATTAATAAAGCAACAGGAACACAGATTGAGACAATCGTATACGATAATGTACTGGACATGGTAAAAGCATTGTATAGTGGAACTGTGGATGCAATGCTCATGAATGTAGCCTATGTAGATGTTGTCGAAGCACAGGATGGATATGATACTTTTTCTCAGAGAACCAAAACTTTGTATGAACATGAGGAAGAAAATGTTATAGAAAAAGATACGACAACGCAGGGAAAAGATATTACCAAAGATCCGTTTGTTGTATATATCAGTGGTTCCGATACCAGAAACCTGACATTGGCAACCAGCCGTAGCGATGTAAATATTCTGGTTGTTGTCAACCCGGAAACCAAACAGGTTCTCATGATTAATACGCCAAGAGATTATTATGTGGATACAGCCGCAGCAACAGGCGCAAAAGACAAACTTACGCATTGTGGAATCTACGGAATTGACTGCTCGATGAAGACACTCGGAAACTTGTATGATGAGCATGTTGATTATTATGCACAGATTAATTTTAATGGATTTAAAACACTCGTAGATGCAATTGGTGGAATTACTATTGATTCAGAAAAAGCATTTCGCACAAGCGAAGGCGGATTTTACATTAATCAGGGAACAAACCAGCTGAATGGTACCGTGGCATTGTCCTATGTGCGGGAGAGAAAAGCTTTCGCAGATGGAGATAATTCCAGAGGACGTCATCAGATGCAGGCGATAGAAGCTATTATTCATAAGGTTTCATCTGGAACAACGGTTCTGACAAATTATTCATCCATTATGGACAGTATGTCAGGAATGTTTACAACGAGCATTGATTCAGAAGAAATTTCAGCACTTGTTAAGATGCAGCTTTCCGACCTTGCATCCTGGAATGTAAAATCATTTGCGGTGACGGGAAAAGGTGGTTCTTCAACTACTTATTCCATGCCTACAAAGAGAAGTTATGTTATGTATCCGGATGAAAATCAGGTAAAGTATGCGGAATTGTTGATTAACAAAGTGGTAGATGGTGTGATTTTGACAGACAGTGATCTTGAAATGCCAGCTACAGATATACAAAATGGTGCAGAAGTGCAGCAATAAGAAATACGGGAGGCAATATTATGTCAGCTGGGAGTGTAAAGAAAACATCTCCAAGAAATGGAAAAATTGAATTGTTAAGATTTATTTTTTGCATGGCAGTACTTTTGTTTCATTGCGAAAAGTATGTTCTGGGAGAACCATCACTGGAGGATGGATATCATTTGAGCCTGTTTTGCCACGGTTCGATGGGAGTAGAGTTTTTCTTCCTTGTGTCTGGAGTTTTGATGGCGAAATCAATGTCAAAAAAAATCAGGCAGCAAACAGAACTACAGGAGACTCTGGCACAGGAAT
>URYB01000030.1 GCA_900552085.1 uncultured Lachnobacterium sp. | reverse complement strand
AATCTTCGGATGCACAGTCAGATTTTTCCATCAAAAGATGAAGGAGCGTCCACAATTTCATCGACAGTTCGATCTCCGTGGTATTCTTCCGATATCAACCGGGAGCAGATTATACGGAAACTGTCTTTTGAAGATACTGCCGGAAGAAATATTTATCATCACAATGTTGGATACATCATGTCACAGACGGTCATCCATTCGCCGGATGATAACCGTTGCCAGAATCTGCCGGTGGCATGTCCGAACTGTGGTGCGATGGCAAAAGTTGGCCAATTGGAACAGGGATGTGAATACTGCAGCACCAGATTTTCAATAAGAGATTTGTTTCCATATGTTACCAACACATATTTTGTACGCAGCAATACAAGCACGAAAAACAGTGTGGTATTTACCGTATCGCTGATTTTGGGGATTGCGGCAGTATTTGTTGCAACACTGCTTTATGGAAAAATACATTGGGGATATTCCTTTGTTAAGAATTTGTTTTACGCGTATCTTGTATCTGTCGTGGGAGGCGGATTTGCAGGTTTGATCTTTGCAGATATTGTTTTAATAATCTCGGCATCAAACCGTGACGGCATGCGTCATATTCCAATGTTTAAATTTATTGGAGCAAAGGGCAAAATTGCAAGAGTTATAAAGCAATATGATCCGAATTTTTTATATGAAAAGTTTGAAGGACAGGTAATTTCGTTGATAAAGATGGCGGTATTTACCGAAGACCCGGATAATCTGGCTTCGTATCAGCCGACGGCGCGGGATCCGCGGTTTGAACGTATTGTGGACATGATATATGGTGGTGCGATGATTTTGCAGGATGCACATACGAATGGGAATATGCTGTCTATGACACTTCGGACCTGGTGGTGTAACTATACATATGAGAATGGAAAAATCAAAAAAAGAGGAGACCTGATCGATGTGACAATTATGAGGAATGTTGCCAACATGCAGGCGCCGGGTTTTTCTATCTCAGCAGTTGGATGTCCACAGTGTGGCGGCAGTTTTGATGCGGTACGCCAGCGGAATTGCCCGTTCTGTGGAACCGCATATCACATGGAAAATGAAAACTGGGTAATTGCAGATATGAAGTTGTTATAAGGTTGAGAATAACCTATTAATGATAAAAACAGGTTTTTTGTGCAAAAACACAACAAGTAGTTTTAAAAACTACATTAAGAGGTAGACAAAAACTATGAAATAGAGTACAATGTCATATGTTGAGTAAGGGGATGGGATATGCACAAGGAACAGAAAGTGGTCTATTACCGGGACGAGTTAAATGATGAGTTTTCGGATGGACATATTGATGCGAAAAAAATAGATGGGAATTATCGTTATATAAGAGATGACAGCCCGGTTGGTAAAGTCGTTCATATATTCTGGTATCGCATCGTTGCGACACCATTGGCGTGGCTTTATATGAAGCTGCATTTTCATCATAAGATCGTAAATCGACAGGTGTTAAAGAAGGCAGAGAGTGCTTATTATATCTATGGAAATCATACGCATTTTCTGGCGGACGCGCTTGTTCCTACGATGGTGAATTTCCCGAAGGATGTGTCGGTGATCGTACACCCGGATAATGTGTCGATGCCGGTGCTTGGAAGAATCACACCTACGCTTGGCGGTTTGCCGTTGCCGGATGATAAAGAAGCGATGAAACATTTTATCGGGGCATTGGAGAAGCGGGTAGCACAAAAGCGTTGTGTGATGATTTATCCGGAGGCTCATATCTGGCCGTTTTATACCGGCATACGTCCGTTTAAGGATACGTCTTTCCGGTATCCGGTGCAGCAGAGACTACCGGTATTTGCACTGACCAATACGTATCAGAAGAGAAAATTTTCACACAAACCAAAGATGGTGACATATATCGATGGTCCGTTTTATGCAGACACATCGCTTCCTGTCCGGCAGCAGAAGAAAATGCTGCGGGATCAGGTGTATGAAACTATGAAAAAGCGGGCAAAAAATAATACTGTAGTTTGTATCCGCTATGAAAAAATAACAGGGGATTTGGGAGAAACGTTATGATAAACATACTTTTCTCAGGAAATGGCAAAGTGTTTGACGGGGTACTGACCTGCCTGCTTTCTATTTTGAAGAGAACGAAGACTACCGAGCCGTTTTGCATTTATGTCTATACGATGGACGTGACAAGGATCAAACCGGAATACACAGCGATATCGGAAGAGATGATCGCATTTCTGGATGAAGTAGTAAAAGAATATAATGTCAAAAATCAGGTTCTGCGTATCGATGTGACGGATTTGTATGAACAGTATTTTGCAAAATGTCCGAATGAGGATGCGTATTGTTCACCTTACACGCTGCTTCGTCTTTTTGCGGATCTGGTTCCGGGGATGCCGGATAAATTGCTATATCTGGATGTGGATATTCTGTTTCAGCATGATATCCGGATGCTTTATGATATTGATGTGACCGATTATGAGTATGCAGCAGCGAGGGATCATTACGGAAAGTATCTGATCAATCCGAATTATATCAATGCGGGTGTATTGCTTTTGAATCTCGCAAAGATCAAAGAGATGGGACTGTTGGTGAAAGCGCGTAAGCTGATTCAGACGAAAAAACTGATGTTTGCAGATCAAAGTGCGATCAGCCGCAGCACGACAAGAAAGAAAATGCTGCCGCAGAAGTTTAATGATCAGAAATTTCTACACAGGCACACGGTGGTACGGCATTTTTCCAAGAGGCTTTTTTATCTGCCGTATCCGCATACTGCGAACGTGAAGCAATGGAACGTGAGCCAGATACATAGAATTTTTCATTACTATGTGTTTGATGATATTTTATATGATTATATTTATTTAAAGAAAAAGTACGAACAAAAGGAGCGTTAATCATGAACAAAGAAAGCAGAATACCGATTTTTTTTGCATGTGATGATAATTTTGTGAAGTATACAGCGGTAGCGTTACATTCAATGATTGAGAATGCTTCCAAAGAAAGAAAGTATATCATTCATGTATTAAACACCGATATTTCCGAAGATATGAAACAGGTCTTATATGACATGGCGAATGACAACTTTGAGATACAGTTCAATAATGTGACTAATTATCTGCGGACAATCCACGAAAAGTTACCGATTCGCGATTATTATTCGCATACGACCTATTATCGCTTTTTCATTGCGGAAATGTTCCCGGAATATGAGAAAGCAATCTATATTGACAGTGATACAATCGTAAAAGGGGATATTTCCCGGCTATATGATTTTGAACTTGAAGACAACTATGTTGGGGGTGTCAACGATCAGGTCGTAGTACAGGATCCTACATTTGGGGATTATGTGGAAAAAGTACTGGGCGTGGAGCGAGACAATTATTTTAATGCAGGCCTTTTATTGATCAATTGCGAGCAGTTCCGCAAAAATAATATTCTGGATCAGTTCTGTAAGCTACTTCATATGTATAATTTTGTTGTGGCACAGGATCAGGATTATTTGAATATTATCTGCCACAACAAGGTGCTATGGCTTCCACAGATATGGAATACGGAAGTATTTGGAGAGATTGCACCAAAGGAAGAAGATATTTGTATCCTGCATTATAATCTGGCAGCAAAACCATGGCATTACAGGGACTGCCGGATGCAGCAGTATTTTTGGAAATATGCGGAAGAGTCCAGCGTTTACGGGCAGATTTTGAAGGAGCTGGAAAACTATACAGATGAACAGAGGGCGGAGGATGCAGCTTCCGGGGTCAATCTTCTTGAACTTGCAAAGCAGGAGATCGCAAAAGAAAACAATTATCTGAACCTGGTACAGAGCGGAAAATTAAAGTCTGAGGATCGAATCGAGGTTTTAGATAAGATTGCCATGTTCGAAAGAGAAGGAAGATTTGATGAAGATGTGGAGGAAGACCCACCATCGAAAGAACTGAAGCCGGATGATGTAGATTATTTACGCAAGAAATGGAGCAGTAAGCTTAAGACAAAACTTACCTATCGCGTTGCCAGAAGTTTTATGAACAATATTATTGCAAATAAGCAGCTGATCATCAAAGATGTGATTGGAATTGAACATATGAATGCATTGAATTCGGGTGCGGTCATTACCTGCAATCATTTTAATGCGTTTGACAGTTTTGCAATTCAGATTGCATATGAAAAATCAAAGCAAAAGAGAAAACGCAGACTGTATCGCGTAATCCGGGAAGGGAATTACACGAATTTCCCTGGATTCTACGGAATGCTTATGCGTAACTGCTATACATTTCCATTAAGCTCGAACAAAGAAACCATGAAGAAATTTTTGCATTCCATGGATGCAGTATTGCAGCATGGCGATTTCATGGTTGTCTATCCGGAACAGAGCATGTGGTGGAATTACCGCAAACCAAAGCCATTGAAGAAAGGTGCGTACACCTTTGCGGCGCAGAATCATGTGCCGGTTCTTCCTTGCTTTATTACGATGCAGGACAGTGATATATTGGGCGATGATGGCTTTTATATTCAGGAGTATACGATTCACATCGCGCCTGCAATTTATCCGGATCCGGATAAGAACCGTGCAGAGAATGTTGAAGCAATGCGCCAGAAGAATTATGAGGTCTGGAAAGAAATCTACGAGAAAACATATGGGGAACCATTGGTATATGAGTGTGATGATATGTCAACCATAGCATAAAAGAAAGAACACGGCGAATGTCCTTAGCGGAACATACGCCGTGTTTTTTGCTGATAGATGATCCATGCAAAGCATGCAGTGAGTATTTCCGTAAACGGAAAGGCAATCCATACACCGACAGCACCCTGATAATGGGTAAAAAGCAGTGCGGCAGGAAGGATGATGACCAGATAACGGAGCAGCGAAATGCACAGAGATGGCATTCCGGCACCGAGCCCTTCCAAAGCACCACAGCAGATAACAGAAACGCAGGAAAAAATAAATCCAAGACTGATGATCCGCAGAGCCTTTGTTCCGATGGCAATCGTTTCCGGGGTGGATGTAAAAATCTGCATGAGCATTTCCGGAGCAATCCAGCAGAGTAAAAGTCCGGCAAGCATGATAGCGGAAGCCAGTGCAAGTGCCGTATAAAATATGTTACGGACTCTTTTGTATTCTCCGGCACCGTAATTATAGCCGACCAATGGACGGATTCCCTGAATAATGCCATTGGCAGGAAGATAGATAAAAGTCTGCAGTTTGTAATATGCACCCAGTGCGACAACATAAGCATCTGCAAACGTCGATAAAATACCGTTTAATGCAGAAATCAGTATGGATGGGAGTGCCATATTTAAAGCTGCAGGGATACCGATTGCATAAATTTTTCCGATGATTGCTCCCTGAAAATGCAGGTTGCGGAAACGGATTTTCACAGGGAGTGGTTCAATAAAGTAAAACAGAATATAGGCCAATGCACTCAGTGCCTGCCCGATACCGGTCGCAAGTGCGGCACCTGCCATTCCCATGGCCTGAAAAATTTTTTCCAGAGCAATACCGATGGTTACGGTGATAGAAAATGCAAAAGCAATATTGGAATACGTGATTCCAAGGGATATGACCTCCTTATTTTTCGTAAACATTGCAAGAAAGTGTGGCATGATTGCCGTACATACGATGGTCAGTATAAGACCATGCACAATGCTTAGTACAATTCCCCATGAAGTTGTGGTGCTTGCATTTTCCGGATCGTTTGCGCCGAGAAAATAAGAAATCATGGCGTTAACTCCGATGCCGAGTCCGACAGAAATTGCAGTAATAATAATCTGGATCGGATAGACAAGGGAGAGCGCAGCCATCGCAGATTCGCTGGCTCTTGCGATAAAATAGCTGTCAACAATATTGTAGAGTGAGTTGACCAGCATGGAGAGTACCATTGGAAGTGACATAGACAAAACCAATGGAAAAATTTTCTTTTCTTTCATAAATTGTTGTTCCATAATGAATCACATTTTAACACATTTTAATTATATTGTGATGAACCATTTATTTATGCAAAAGAAAGTAAGGAAGAATTTGCGGAAAAACTTGTAAAAGTATCTTGCAATCTTTGTGAAATATAATTATAATGGAGTAGTAAATTGATACGAAAGCCGAAGATGGCGCATCCAATGGGTGCGTCATTTTTTCTTATTAGGAGAACAAACGTACGCATTATTTTCGGGAGAATCAATAAATGAAAAATCTGGGAACGAATGAATGGACAATTTTGAACAACATCATATACAAAATCTACACAACAGAACATTTTGACGAGATGCGCCTGGTATTGTTACAGGAACTTCGGATGCTGATCGATTTTGACAGTGCAGATTTTTATGTGGCGGCGGAGCATGATGAAAAAAGACTCGCGCATCCGGTAAAACTGGATATGGAATGTGATTTTGCGCAGGAGTATGAGAAACTTGATATGAGCAGAGGGATTCTTTTCAGTGGAAAATCATTGATTTATCGTGAGACAGATTTGGTCAGTGACGAGGCGCGCATGGCGACGGATTTTTATCAGCATGTATTTAAACCAAATAACTGGCATTACTCTTTACAGATGGTTATCGCGAAAGATCACCATTTTTTAGGTGTGATTACTTTTTATCGTTCGATCGGAAAAGAAAATTTCCATTATGATGATATTTTTATTCTGGATATGCTCAAAAACCATCTGGCATTTCAGCTCGAGAAACACCATATGTTCGGGGAGGATGAGAAGGAAAAGCTTACCGTATCCCAGGCGGTGGAGAAATATAATCTTACCAGAAGGGAAAGTACTATCCTCCGTATGTTGATGAGTGGACGGGAAAATGCTTTGATTTGTGAAGAACTGGTCATCAGTGCCAACACATTGAAAAAGCATATATTGAATATATATCGGAAATTGGGCATTCGGAATCGTGTGCAATTGTTCAAGATGATCAAAGAAAAGGAATAATCATAAAAAAATTGGGGAAAAGCAACCTTGTGACAAATTGGATACAATGGTATAATCATTCATAACGGCTGTAAAGAAGAGAGTATAAAAATTCAGTCAAGAGGATGTAAGAATGTATCGAAAAACAATAGATGACTTAATGTCAGAGGAACGTGAAAAACTGGTTATTGATCTGCGGAGTGAAGATGACTTTGTAAAAGAGACCTACCCGCAGGCGAAGAATATATACTGGGAGAATTTTGCGGAGCATGAGGCAGAAATCCCTAAAAATATGCCGGTTTACCTGATATGCTATACGGGTCAGAAAAGTGATGAGATTGCAGAAGAATATACGCAAAAAGGTTATGAAATCTATAGCATCCAGGAAGGATACCGTGCTTATCTGCGCAAAAAACTCGCGGATTTCATGAAAGATGATGAGGAAAAAGAGGAGCGCCTGGCAGACAAAGCAAAAGATGCGGAGCGCAGCATTATCAAGAAGTTCAAGAAAACGGTCTGGAGACCATTCACGAAAGCAATCAACGAATATGAAATGATTCAGGATGGGGACAAGATTGCTGTATGTATCTCCGGAGGAAAAGATTCTATGCTTATGGCAAAGTTATTTCAGGAACTGGAGCGGCATGGAAGAAAGAATTTTGAAGTCGTATTTCTGGTAATGAATCCGGGATACAACGAAATTAATTATCAGACGATTTTAAATAATGCCAAGATGCTGAATATTCCAATCACGGTATTTCGCACAGAAATTTTCGATACGGTGGCAGATATTACCGATTCACCGTGTTATTTGTGTGCGCGTATGCGCCGTGGATATTTATACAGCAAGGCGCAGGAGCTCGGCTGTAACAAGATTGCTTTGGGACATCATTTTGATGATGTGATTGAAACGATTGTTATGGGAATGTTATACGGAGCGCAGATCCAGACGATGATGCCGAAATTGCACAGTACGAATTTCCCGGGCATGGAGCTGATCCGTCCGCTTTATCTGGTGAGAGAAGAGGACATAATTCATTGGGCAAGGTACAATGATCTGCATTTTATCCAGTGCGCATGTCGTTTTACGGAAAACTGTGCATCCTGCGGAGGAACAGAAAAGGGATCAAAGAGAGCAGAGATCAAGGCGATGATCCATGAACTGGAGAAACAGAACCCATATGTTGCAAAGAATATATTCCGCAGCGTGGAAAATGTGAATTTGAATACTGTGATTGGGTACAAAAAGGATGGCGTAAGACACAATTTCCTGGATACTTATGATGATGTTACAGATGAAAGGTAGGGGCGCATGAAAGAGACAAAAGGCAGCTATATGTATGAAATCATACGAGGTGCAATTGATGCTTTTGATGAATGTATGAATGATTACCTCTTTATTTATGCAGTCCGGGAAGATCTGTATTATATTTCGCCGAAAGCAACAAAACGATTTCCTATTGAAAAGCCGGAGTTTACAGATGCATTGGAAGAACATGCAAAGTTTGTTTATCCGGAAGAACTTCAGATGCTAATGGACGATCTTGCACAACTTGTTGCAGGTGTTAAGACAGAGCATAATCTGGTATACCGCTGGCTTGACAGGAATCGCAAGCCGGTCTGGATCAATTGCAGGGCTCGTATTATTTTAGATGAAGACAAGAAACCACAGTTTTTGGTGGGATGTATCAACGAAATCGGTACAAAGCCACTGGCGGATAATGTGAGTGGTTTATTGGAAAGTATTGCAATCAAGGATAAACTGAATGAGTTCCACAAACACAGTCCGAATGGATTTGTGCTTCGAGTGGGAATCGATGACTTTAAAAGCATTAACGAAAAGTTTGGAATTGAATATGGTGACTACGTATTGCGCGGTGTGGCAGAATGCATTGTGGACAGTGTTTCTGAGGGCCAGAATGTATATCGTGTTGTGGCAGATGAATTTATGATTATGGACATGAATGGAGCTACGGAAGAAGAGGCGCAGAAGTTATACCGCAAAATCCGTAACCGTGTAGATAAATTCATCAAAATGGACAATTACAAAGCTGTGTATACGATATCCGGTGGAATTGTACTTGTAGACTCCATGGACAAGATGGGGTATAACGAAGTGATGAAAATTTCACAGTTTGCTCTGACAATCGCAAAGAACCGAGGAAAAAATCAGACGTATTGTTTTGATGAGGCAGACTATGAGGCGTTTCTTCGGGAACGGGAAGTATTAGAACAGTTACGAAAATCTGTGGCAGATGGTTTTCGCGGGTTCGAACTTTTCTTCCAGCCGATTGTGTGGGTAGGACAAAAAGTACCTTTTATGGCAGAAAGTCTTTTGCGCTTTAAGACAACGGATGGAGAAATGATTTCTCCGGTAGAGTTTATTCCGATTTTAGAGGAGAGTGGATTGATCATTCCGGTTGGAAAGTGGGTGATCGACCGGGCACTTTCGATGTGTGCAGAGTGTCAGAAAACAAATCCGGACTTTAAGATCAGTGTGAATTTGTCATATGTCCAGATCCTAAAGAGCGATGTCTGCGAAGAAATAGAACATTGGGTTGAATTTTATAATTTAAAGCCGGAGAGTCTGATGGTAGAATTGACAGAGAGTGGTTATGTGGATGATAATTCTCTGGCGGTAAAACATATGTGGGCTCGTTTGCGGGAATATGGTGTCATGATCGCGTTGGATGATTTTGGAACCGGATATTCCAATTTCCAGCTGATCAGTTCTATGGTTCCGAATGTAGTAAAACTGGATCGCAGTTTTACGTCCAAAGCATTGCTGAATGCGTTTGAGCGTCAGCTGATGGACCATATTATTCAGTTGGTACACAGTGTAGATCTCAAAATCTGCGTGGAAGGTGTGGAAACGAAAGCAGAACTTGATGAGATAGAAAAATTGTCAGCTGACTGCATTCAGGGATATTTTTATGGAAGACCATGTGCCAGAAGAGAATTTTTGAAAACATTCATAGACAAAGAGTAACGAAAAAACGATAGAGGAAAACAAAATAGAAATCAAAAAAGAGAAGCTGTACTTTCTTTTAGAAGAAAACAGCTTCTCTTTAATATATAATAATTAAAATATCGATTCGCTTCGCTTCGATTGGATATGATGGCCCGTTACTTTAAATGATCTGCGATGTATGCTTTGATAGCAGAAAAGCTTTCTGCGCTGATAACATGCTCGATGCGGCAGGCATCTTCTGCAGCAACTTCTGGATCAACACCGAGTTTAACCAGACATTCTGTCAGTAATTCGTGACGTTCATAAATCATTTCGGCAATCTCTTTTCCAGCATCGGTTAAATATATGAATCCGGCATCGGTTACGGTAATCTGATTTTTTTCACGAAGATTTTTCATGGCAATGCTGACACTTGATTTCTTGAAGCCCAGCTCGTTTGCGATATCTACGGAGCGTACGACCGGAAGCTTTTTGCTAAGTATAAGGATGGTCTCTAAGTAATTTTCAGATGATTCGTTTGTGTGCATTTTGTTCCTCCCAAATATTCGTGTATAAACATATGTAAATAGTATAGCATAACCAAATGAAATGTGCCACTAAAAAAGTTTTTATAAAGTTCTTGACAACTAATAGAGGTTAGGTTATACTAACAACGAATCAGAAAAACGTATGCATGGATAGTCCTTTTGAAAGGAGTGGTTTTAATGGTTGGTACAGCGGTTGTATTAATTATACTTATCGTTGTGGTCACGATTGCCACAAAGAGTCTTATCAAAGATAAGAAAAATGGAAAATCCATATCTTGTGGCGGTGATTGTAAAAACTGTCATGGGTGTCATTAATTAAATGTTCAACGACTAGAAAGGCCGGACTGCAACCGGTCTTTTTGGTGTACCCCGGAATAATCAGAGGATTATTATTGCTACTGATTCGAATATAGAAACCGAAGTGTAGCAGTTGAAAAACCGCTACGCTTTTTTCTTTTATTGCTTGAATAGAATATGGTGGAAATGATATAATTATAATTTATGCACGTATATACTAATTATGAAGAAGGAATTTAATTATGAGAAAACTATTAATCTATCTAAGAGATTACAAGAAGGAGTGTGTTCTTGCACCTTTATTTAAATTGCTGGAAGCCTCCTTTGAACTGATTGTGCCGCTTGTGATGGCGGCGATCATTGACAAGGGTATCGCGGTATCGGATCGCCCTTATATTTTCCGTATGGGTGGAGTGCTGGTTTTACTGGCATTGATTGGACTGACATGTTCCATTACCGCACAGTTTTTTGCGGCGAAGGCGGCTGTCGGATTTTCTACCAAGCTTCGGTATGCATTATTCTCGCATATTGAGTCGCTTTCCTTTTCCGAGATGGATACCATCGGTACTTCAACCTTGATCACCCGTATGACAAGTGATATCAATCAGGTACAGTCGGGCGTGAATATGGTGCTGCGTCTGTTTTTGCGTTCCCCATTTATCGTGTTTGGTGCTATGATTATGGCATTTACGGTCAATGTGAAAGCGGCACTTGTATTTGTCGTTACGATTCCGTTACTTTCGGTTGTGGTATTTTCGGTTATGGCGGCAAGCATTCCGCTTTTTAAGAAGGTGCAGAATGGTCTGGATCAGGTGCTTGGCCATACAAGAGAGAATCTTGAAGGCGCACGCGTAATCCGTGCCTTTAATAAAGAAGAGCAGGAACAGAAAGAATTTTATGAGAGCAACGGATTCCTGACGAACATGCAGATGATCGTCGGACGTATTTCAACACTGATGAATCCGTTGACTTATATTATTATCAACTGTGCTATCCTTGCAGTTATTTGGATTGGTGGTAAGCAGGTATATGGTGGAATTATTACACAGGGTGAAGTTGTTGCGCTGGTAAACTATATGTCGCAGATTCTGGTGGAGCTGGTGAAGCTTGCCAATCTGATCGTGAACATCAACAAATCCATTGCTTGCGGAAATCGTATTCAGGAAGTGTTTGAAATTCGCTCTTCCATCGAGAGTGGTTCGAAAGACACTGATGCGGCAGTGGAAAAAGACGCACCGGCAGTGGAATTTTCCCATGTCAGTATGTCTTATGCAGGCAGCGCAGAGGAATCACTTACCGATATTGACTTTACAGTGAAGAAAGGACAGACAATTGGTATTATCGGAGGTACTGGCTCCGGAAAGTCTTCCGTGGTAAATCTTATTCCTCGTTTTTATGATGTGTCCAAGGGATGCGTTCGTGTGGACGGAAGAGACGTAAAGGATTACGATCTTGTTACACTTCGTGACAAAATCGGTGTTGTTATGCAGAAAGCGGTCCTGTTCCAGGGAACGATCGAAGAGAATCTTCGCTGGGGTAATCCGGATGCGACCGAGGAAGAGTTATGGAAAGCAATTGAAGTGGCGCAGGCAACGGATGTTGTGGAAGGAAAAGAAGGTAAGCTTTCTTATATGGTTGAACAGGGTGGCCGTAATCTGTCCGGCGGACAGAAACAGCGTCTTACCATTGCCCGTGCCGTAGTCAAAGATCCGGATATTCTGATCTTAGATGACAGCGCATCCGCTTTGGACTTTGCAACAGATGCGAAACTTCGCAGTGCGCTGCGTAACCTTCAGGGAAACAAAACAATTTTTATTGTTTCACAGAGAACGTCTTCCATTCAGTTTGCAGACCAGATTATTGTCATGGATGATGGACAGGCAGTCGGCATCGGAACACATGAACAGTTATTAGAGAATTGTGAAATTTACCGCGAGATTTATGAGTCTCAGTTTAAGAAAGAAGATTTACAGAAACAGAAAGGAGGTGCTTTCTAATGGCAGCAACTAAGAAAGAAAAACGACAGGGACAGATGGAGACATTGAAGAAAGTCTTTCATTATATGAAACATTACATCCCGATATTGATTTTATCGATTATTCTGGCTACCGTTACCGTGGCACTGACCTTGTATTTTCCGATTCTTACCGGAAAAGCAATCGATCTGATTCTTGAAAAAGGAAAGGTTGATTTTGCGGGAATTTTATCACTTGCAAAGGAAGGTGTTTTGATCATTGCAATTACGGCATTGGCACAGTGGGTTATGAACATGTGCAACAACCGCATGACCTATAATATTGTGCGGGATATCCGTAAAGATGCATTGGAGAAAATGGAGCATCTTCCACTCAGTTATATTGACAGTCATTCACATGGAGATATGGTGAGCCGCATTATTGCGGATGTCGATACGTTTGCAGATGGTCTTCTGATGGGATTTACACAGCTGTTTACCGGAATAGCAACGATTGTCGGCACATTGATTTTTATGCTTATAATTGATGTGAAGATTACACTTGTTGTCGTAATTCTGACACCGTTATCTCTTTTTGTGGCAAGTTTTATCGCAAAGAAAACATATTCCATGTTCCAGTTGCAGACAAAGACAAGAGGAGAACAGACGGCATTGATTGAAGAGATGGTTGGAAACCAGAAGGTGGTACAGGCATTCAATCATGAGGATGAGGCATTGGAGCAGTTTGATGAGATTAATCAGCGTCTGCAGAAGTATTCCCTTCGGGCAATTTTCTTTTCAAGTATTACAAACCCGAGTACACGATTCATTAACAGTCTGGTGTATGCTGCGGTTGGTATTGTAGGTGCGCTTTCTGTTATCTTGACAAACGGTGCATTTTCTGTTGGTAATCTGTCCTGTTTTTTATCTTATGCGAACCAGTATACCAAGCCGTTCAATGAAATTTCCGGTGTTATTACGGAACTTCAGAATGCGCTTGCATGTGCGGCACGTATTTTTGAACTGATCGAGGAACCTGCAGAAGAACCGGATGCAGAAGATGCATATGTATTAGAGAACGCCGATGGAACGGTCGATATTGACCATGTATATTTTTCTTATGTGCCGGATCAGAAACTGATTGAGGATTTTAACCTTCATGTAAAACCGGGACAGCGTGTGGCGATTGTTGGTCCGACCGGCTGTGGAAAGACAACACTGATCAATCTGCTCATGCGTTTCTATGATGCAAATTCCGGAAAAATCGCAGTCAGTGGACATGATATTATGCATATGACAAGAAACAGTCTGCGTGCAAATTATGGCATGGTTCTGCAGGAGACCTGGTTGAAGAAGGGAACCATTCGAGATAATATCTGTATGGGCAAACCGGAAGCAACCGAGGAAGAAATGATTGCGGCTGCAAAAGCATCTCATGCACACAGCTTTATCAAACGTCTGCCAAAAGGGTATGATACGGTTATCACAGAGGATGGAGGCAATCTGTCACAGGGACAGAAGCAGTTGCTTTGTATCGCAAGAGTTATGCTTTGCCTGCCGCCAATGCTGATTCTTGATGAGGCAACATCTTCGATTGATACACGTACGGAAATCCGTATCCAGAAAGCATTCCTTACGATGATGCAGGGAAGAACAAGTTTTATTGTTGCGCATCGACTGTCAACAATTCGTGAGGCAGATGTGATTCTCGTAATGAAAGATGGCAAGATTATCGAGCAGGGAAATCATGATACGCTACTTGCACAGAATGGTTTCTATGCAAATCTTTATAATAGTCAGTTCGCTTCTTAAAATAAGTAAGTGATGCATTGTTCCGGAATCACCGAATCGGTTGCTGGAAATCCACATGGGGTGAATTCA